>JACDAG010000135.1 GCA_013695565.1 Bradyrhizobium sp. | reverse complement strand
GCGCAGCCCTCCTCGTAACGCGCGAGACGGTAGAAGGCGTGCGACGAACCATTCCAGGCGCTGATCCGCAAGGGATCGAGCGGGCTCAGCCGGATCATGCGATCGAAGCTCTCGATCGCGCGTTCGGCATCGTCGCACATCAGATAGACGAACCCGCGCGAATACCAGGCGATGGCAAGGTTTGGATTGAGCGCGACCGCCTGCTCCACCATGGCGACGCCGCGCTCATACTCGTGTCCGAGATAGGTCAGGACGTGGCCGGCTGTCGCCAGCACAAACGGATCCTCGTCGGCCAGCCGCGCCGCCAGCCGTGCATGCCGGATGGCCTCGGCGCGGGCATCGGCTTCGAGCGGCTTGCCATAGATCGCCTGTCGCGCCATCCACGTCCAGGCCACCATGACGTGGGCTGCCGCATAGTCCGGATCCCGCTCAATCGCCTTTTTGAAGTAGGCGTAGGCGTCGAGCACCGAAGACCGGTGATGCAGCGCCGCGGCGCCGCGCAAATAGAAATCGTAGCTCTCGAGTTTTTCCGTGGGCTTTTGCCGCGTCCGCTCGAACTCGGCCTGCTCGAGCCGCGGTGCGATCAATCCCACGACGCTGGTCGTCACCTGGTCCTGCAGACCGAACACGTCCTCCAGATCGCCTTCAAACCGGTCGGCCCAGATATGCGTGCCGGTCGCGGCCTCGATCAACTGACCGGAGATGCGGACCCGGCTGCCCGACTTGCGCACGCTGCCCTCGAGCACATAGTGCACACCGAGTTCGCGGCCGACCTGCTTGATATCGACGGCTTTGCCCTTGTAGGTGAAGCTCGAATTGCGCGCGATCACGAACAGCGACTTGAACCGCGACAGCGCGGTGATGATCTCTTCCACCATGCCGTCGGCGAAATATTCCTGCTCGGGATCGCCGCTCATGTTCTGGAACGGCAGTACCGCAATCGACGGGATATCAGGCAGCGCAACGAGACGATTTGGCGGGGCAGCAGCCTTGATCGGTTCAGAACTCCTGATTGGTTCAGAACTCCTGGCCGGCTCGGAAGTATTGGCCGGTTCAGGCGCCGCCTCGCCGCTGATCCGGATCCGCCACGCCCGCATCGGCTCGGCGATGTTCTTCAGGGTTTGCGCACCGAGATCATCGAAGCCGGCGCCGACCTTGCCGCGGATCTGCCGGTGCGCGTCGTCGGAGACGCAGATGCCGCCGGGCTCGGCGAGCTTTTCGAGGCGCGCGGCGATGTTGACGCCGTCGCCGAAAATATCGTTCTCGTCGATCATGACATCGCCGAGGTGAATGCCGATGCGGAATTCGATTCTCGCATCCTGCGGCACGGCGGCGTTTTGTTTGGCCATGCCGCGCTGGACCTCGATCGCGCATTGCGCCGCGTCGACGGCGCTGGGAAACTCGACCAGCATCTCGCCGCCGACGGTTTTGACAATGCGGCCGCGATGCGCTGACACGGCAGGATTGATCAGCGTCCGTCTGGCGTTCTTCAGATCGGTAAGCGTCCGCTCATCGTACAGGCGCATCAAACGGCCGTAGTCGGCGACATCCGCCGCCACTACCGCCGCCAACCGCCGTTCCAAGCGCTCGCTGGCCAAGCAACCTCCACGATCGAGACGACCCGTCCGGTTGCATCAAAGCATGACAGGATGACGCAAGCTAGCTCACCAAAAGGCGGGCACCGCCGGCTCCAGCCGCCCGCCTGCCCGCACCGGCGCGATCCGCAGCGCCAGCCCGGTGGCATCGTCGGTTTCGACCGCGACGCCGCTGAGTGTCGCCACGCCAGACGCCGGCTCGAATCTCCCTGAGGGAATACCGGTCGTGAAGCGATGCAGCGGCTCTTCCTTCTGCATGCCGATGATCGAATCGTAATCGCCGGTCATGCCGGCGTCGCTCATATAGGCGGTGCCGCCGGGCAGCACCTGGTGATCGGCGGTCGGCACATGGGTGTGGGTGCCGACCACTAGGCTGGCGCGGCCGTCGCAGAAAAATCCCATGCCCTGCTTCTCGCTGGTCGCCTCGCCGTGGAAATCGACGACGATGGCATCGGCCGCCTCGCGCAGCGGACAGGCGTCGAGTTCCTTGCCGACCGCGTTGAAGGGATCGTTGAGCGGCTCCATGAAGACGCGGCCCATCGCATTGATGACCAGTGCGCGCTTGCCGTTCTTGGTGTCGATCAGCGCGGCACCGCGACCGGGCGTATGCCGCGGGAAGTTCAAGGGGCGGATCAGGCGCGGCGCGCGTTCGATGAAAACCAGCGCCTCCTTCTGATTCCAGGCGTGGTTGCCGAGCGTGACCGCGTCCGCACCGGCGTCGAGGAAATCCTGATAGATCGCCTCGGTGATACCGAAACCGCCGGCGGCGTTCTCGCCATTGATGATGACGAGGTCGAGCGACCAGTCTTGGACCATGCCGGGGAGATGTTCGGAGATTGCGGTGCGGCCGGTCTTTCCGACGACGTCACCGATGAAGAGGATGCGCAAAATTCAGCTCCGGAAATCGAACACTTTCTTTTCCGTTAGCACATAATCCAGCGCCACGTCGTGCGGCAGCGCCCGAACCGCCTTTATTTGCTGCACGCCAAACGCCATGCCGACGGCCGTGATGGCTTTCGCTTTCCGCAGATGCTCCAGCGTGAAATCGTAATGTCCGGCGCCATAGCCGATCCGGTGCCCCCCGGCGTCGAATGCCGCCAGCGGCACCAGCATGATGTCGGGAACGAGTTCGGCGGCGGCCGGCGACGGCTCGAGGATGCCGAGCGCTCCCAGCATCAGCCGGTCGTCGGGGGACCACGCACGAAACGCCAGCGACTTGCCGCGCGCCATCACCGCCGGCAGCGCCAGCTTCGCACCCTGTTCGGCGAGCTTTCGCATCAATGGCGTCGGGTCGATCTCGTTGCGGATCGGCGAATAGCCTGACACGACCATGCCCGGGATGATCTCAAACGGCAGTTTGCGCCTGGCGAGGGCTTGCGCCGCGTCGGCGCGCTGTTCGTCGCTCAATGCATCGCGCTTCGCCAAAGCGGCAGCGCGAAGGTCTGCTTTCGAAGCACTTGCCGTCATGCAGCGTTCTGTTCCGCCGTGTCACATCTTGTTCGCTGTCATCACCCGCGACTGCGGGTGATCCAGTATTCCAGAGGCGCTCATGCTAGAACCGCGAAGCCGCGGCGTACTGGATACTCCGCCTTCGCGGAGTATGACAGCAGTGCTT
>JACDAG010000126.1 GCA_013695565.1 Bradyrhizobium sp. | reverse complement strand
GAGCACTTCCTTGCCCACGGGCTTTGGCGTGTCGACGACGGTTTCGCACAGGGGCGCATCGAATTTGACCAGCGATTGGCGACGCATCAATGGCACGGCATTTTCTCCTCAGGGAACGTTTGCTTTTGTGTTTCGTATATCGGTCAATTCCCGGGCCATGGCAACAAAGCCGGACACCGGGATGGTCTCGGCGCGCCGGGTTGCATCGACGCCGGCGGCCGCGGCCAGCCGGGCCGGATCGACCGACAGCGATTTGAGGCTCTGGCGCAGCATTTTCCGGCGCTGGCCGAAGGCGGCGGCCGCCACCTGCTCGAGCGCGCGGCGGTCGCACGGCGCAGGTAGCTCCCGCGGCACCAATCGCACCACCGACGAAGTGACTTTCGGCTGCGGCACGAAGGCGGCCGGCGAGATGTCGAACAGGATTTTGGTCTCGGCGCGCCAGTTGGCGAGCACGGCGAGCCGTCCATAGGCCTCGTCATCTTCCTTCGCGACGATGCGCTCGGCGACCTCGCGCTGAAACATCAGCACCATGACGTCGTACCAGGGCGGCCACGGCTCGATCGAGAGCCAGTCGATCAGAAGCGCCGTCGCGATGTTGTAGGGCAGGTTGGCGACGATCTTGGCCTTGTCAGCCCCGAGATAGGGGCGGGGATTGAAATGCTGCGCGTCGGCGATAACGATTTCAAGCTGGCCCGGATATCGTTTTGCGATCGCTTCCAGCGGGCCGATTGCGCGCTCGTCGCGCTCGACCGCGACGACGCGCTTTGCGCCGAGCGCCAGCAATGCGCGCGTCAGCCCGCCGGGACCGGGCCCGACCTCGATCACGGTAGCACCTTCGAGCGGCCCCGCGGCGCGCGCAATTCTGGCGGTGAGGTTGAGGTCGAGCAGGAAATTCTGCCCCAACGATTTTCGCGCCGACAGGGAGTGTTCGCGGATGACGTCGCGCAGTGGCGGCAGATCGTCGATCCCGGTCATTCAGATTTGGTCGCCGCCATGCGCGCGGCGAGCCGCAGCGCCGCGACAAGGCTCGACGGATTGGCGCGGCCGGTGCCGGCGATGTCGAAGGCGGTGCCGTGATCCGGCGAGGTGCGGATGAACGGCAATCCAAGCGTGACGTTGACGGCGTCCTCGAACGCAATCGTCTTGATCGGGATCAGCGCCTGATCGTGATACATGCAGATCGCGCAATCATAGGTTTTTCGCGCGGCTGCGTGGAACATGGTGTCGGCCGGCAACGGTCCGCGGACCTCGATGCCGTCGCGCCGCAGGATATCGACGGCCGGCGCCACCACCTCGATATCTTCCATCCCGAGCAAGCCGTCTTCGCCGGCATGCGGATTGAGGCCGGATACGGCAAGGCGCGGCCTTGCGAGGCCAAAGCGGCTCTTCAGGTCGGCTACCGCGATGCGGGCGGTGGTCACGATCAGGTCGGTTGAAAGCCCGGCCAGTGCATCGCGCACCGAAAGATGGATCGTCACCGGAACGACGGCGAGCGCCGGCGACCACAGCATCATCACCGGCTGCGGCGCTGCCCCGCCGTTGGCGGCGAGTTCGGCGAGAAATTCGGTGTGGCCGGGATGACGAAAGCCGGCGCGGTACAGCACGCTCTTGGCGATCGGGTTGGTGACGACGGCGCTCGCCCTGCCAGACCTTACATGGTCGACCGCCTGCCGAATCGACGCCAGCGCAGCGCTCGCACTGGTCGCGTCCGGCTGGCCCGGCCGCGCGGTTGCGGCTTTGCCCGTCGCCACCACAGGCAATGCGTTCGCAAAGAGAGCGGACGCCGCCTCGGGACTGCTATCGGCGAGTTCGGGTTTCAATCCGAGAAGCTTGGCCCGCTCGGCGAAGAAACCGCGATCGCCAAGCAGGTAGAATGGTGGAAGGTCCAGTTCATTGCGCCGCAGCCACGCTGTGATGGCGATGTCGGGGCCGATGCCCGCGGGCTCGCCGGATGTCAGCGCGAGGGGCTTTGCCATGCATCAACGATATTCGATCATCGCGGCTTTGCGGATCTCTGCCAGGTAGGCTTTCTGTTTCACGTCGTATTTATCGGCGAACATCTTTTCGCGGATTTCCCGCTTCTTCGGCGAGTCGACGGTGGTTGGCTTCCTCTCGCACAACGCCACCATTTCCACGCCCTGTTTGGTGATTTCTGGCGC
The DNA here is from genome assembly GCA_013695565.1 of Bradyrhizobium sp. GTDB lineage: Bacteria > Pseudomonadota > Alphaproteobacteria > Rhizobiales > Xanthobacteraceae > Bradyrhizobium. The sequence continues at coordinate 10,655 of JACDAG010000126.1, read as the reverse complement.
CGTCAAATGACCGATCGGGGTCTTGTCGAGCAGCTCACGCAGCGGGACAGGCAAGTCGGCGGATGTTTTTGTGATGGGATCGCGGATCGTGCCGTTCTGCATCGACTTGAAGAGGGAATTGGCCGCCTCGCAGCTCTGGACGCGTTCGCGCAGCGCCTCGGCTTCCCTTTTCCGCGCTTCGATCGCCGCCGGCGGAGAACCTCGCGGCACGAGCAGCACGATCGGCTGCATCTTGTATGCGAAGGCCTCGACCTGGGTTGGCTCGCCGCCTTCCTTGGCGGCGGCGTTGACGTCCTTCTCGCCGACCTGGAGGCTCTCCTTGTAGCGGCCACGCACCAGGCTGGTCCACACCATCTCGGCCCTGAGCCGGAACTTCAGCGTCTCCGGCCGGATGCCCTGGTTCTCCAGCGTCTTCGTCAGTTGGTCGGCCGATATCCGCATCCGCGAACCCATCGCGGCGTAGGATTGATCGATATCGCTGGCGGTGGGATCGACGCCGAATTTCTTGGCTTCCCTGATCTTGACCTTTTCGTCGATCAGCTGGTCGATCACCTGCTGCTTGGGCATCTGCTGGCGAGTGCTCAGGAAGTTCAGCTTGGTGCGCTGCTCGATATCGTAATTGGTGATGGGTTCGCCATTGACCAGGACGGCCACCGATTGCGCGTGCAGGGGTGAGCCGCTGCCCGTCAGCACGCCCAACGCGACCGCGCAGCCGGCGATCAGGGAGCGGAGGCGATGTCCAGATTTGATGGTCGTCATGGTCATGTCAGCCGTATCAACCAATTCGATCCGCAGTGCCACGGGCATTCTCCGGCAAGGTGGAATTCCGGTTTCAGAACGAGCCGCCGCTGGGGCTGGCCCCGGCGGACGACGTGGCGATGGTCCGCAGGCCGATCTGCACCATGAACGCGTGACTGAGGACCGGCGGCGTCGTGCCGGCGGAGTAGGAATAGGACGTCACATAGTTGGCGGCCAGCACGAAGCAGTCGTCCACATAGCCTGCGCCGATGATGTATTGATTGAGCTTGTTGGCTTCAAGGTCCCAGCGCGCGGATCCCGACACCACCCAGTTCGTCGCCAGCTTGATCGATGCGCTGCCGAGCAGGCCTTCGCGCCGGGTCAGGTAGCCGAGCGCCGGCTGTGCGGCATAGTTGCCGTACATCAGGCTGACCGACCAGCGGTCGAAGTTCGCGCTTCCCTGGGCCTCGAAGCGGTTGATATTGAGGGTTCCCTCATCCATGCGCGAGCGCACGCTGAACGTATAGGTCCGGTTGGGCGAATAATTCACGCGGGCGACATAATCCGAGCGCGCGTTCTGCAGGCCGGAATCGACGCCGGTATTGGTCACATCGGCGACCGCGAACGAGTTCATGCCGAACAGCTGGTAGGATTGTCCGAACAGCACATTGATGCTGCCGCCGCGGTCGAACTGCGTGGTCGCCTGCACGCCGACATTGGCGCGGCCGCCGCCTTCGATGCGGTCGTAGCCCGAGAACTTGTCGACCGAGAACAGATTGCTGGCGTCGAACACCATGCTCTGCGCGTCCTCGTTGGGCAGTCTTCCGGCGTAGGTTTCGTTGGGACGGATGATGACCTGCGCGATCGGCTCGATCGTGGTGGTGCCCCACGGCTGAACGTTGATGAAGGGATAGCGGTATTCGAGGCCGACGGTCGGCATCACGCGCAGTGCATTGGTATCGCCGACCGGGAGGAAATTGGAGACGCCGGGCTGGTTCGAGATCGAAGCGTTGATGGCGTCGGCGCGCAGGATCGCAAACGGCGTCCAGATCTGGCCGACCGGGTCGGTGAACGACTTCCGCCATTGCACTTCCGCCGAGAGCCGCGTGTAGGTGCCGGGCATGCCGCGCAGCAGGCACTGCGAGGGGAGGCGTGCCAGCGGATCGGCGGATGCGGTCAGGCACAGGCCGTTGGTGTTGGCCAATGTCGTGATCGGATCGAAGGCCGCGGTCGAGCGCGACAGGCTGGTGAAGTTGGTCTTGTAGCTGACTTCGCCGCCGAAGATCGGGCTGTTGATCACGTTGGAATAGTCGACCACCGGATGGATGACCGGAACCTTCTCCTGGCTGCCGGAGAAGCTGAGGTAATAGATCGTGCGCGCGTCGAAGAAGCTGCGATTGCCGACGCCGGTCAGGTAAAGCTGCGAGATCGCTTCCGTCGGCAGGCTCAGGAACGATCCCAGCGGATCGCGGTACTGCGCCAACCGGTAATCGGACATGAAGTAATAGTCGGACAGCAGCACGCCGTCCCAGCCCCAGGTCCATTTGTCTGATAGCGCGAACTGGCCCTTGGTCTCGACGCCGCCGCGGAACTGGCGGTCGCCGGGCTGGCCGGTGAACGCGCCGCGGTCGAGCTGGTCGATGCCATAGGCGCGGATCTGGTACGAGCCGTTGATCAGCCGCTGGCGGAATTCACCCTGGAACAGCACGCCTTGCCGGGTCGTGATGCGCGGGGTGAAGGTCGCGTCATAGTCCGGCGCGATCGCCCAGTAGAACGGGGTTTCAACGCCGTAGCCGTACGGCGTGTACGAGCTGTAGCTCGGCATCAGGAAGCCGGTCTTGCGCTTCACGGTCGGATCGGGCGTCGAAAAATAAGGCAGATACGCCATCGGAACGCCGAAGAATTCGAGCTGCGCGTTCTCGAAATACAGCATCTTCTCGGTCTGGTCGTGGATGATGCGCGCACCCTTGACCTGCCACAGCGGCGGCTTCTTCGGATCGTCCTTGCAGGGCGCGCAGGCGGTGTAGACGCCGTTTTCGAACACGGTGTAATTGCCGCTGGTGCGGTCGGCGCGGGTCGCGGCCATCCGCGTCGCATCCTCGGTGTCGACGCGCAGCGAATCGACGAAACCATCACGGTAATCGTCGCTCAGATCCATGATGTTGGCGTAAGTGATTTTGCCTTCGGCGTCCGTCAGGCGGATGTTGCCTTCGGCATGAAGACGCTTGGTCTTCTGGTCGTAAATGACCTTGTCGGCCTCGATGCTGGTGCCGTTGTAGAACATCTGCACGTTGCCGACCGCCGACACGCGCTGATTGTTGTAGTCGTAATCGACCTCGACGGCCTGGACCAGCATCTGCCCGTTGTTGTTGGCCGGCGGCGGCTTCGCGCGGGGCGGGCGCGGATTGTAGGTGAAGCTCTGTGCGGACGCCGGCACGGTGGTCGCGACGTCGAGCAGGGCGGCCAGGGCGAACCCGAAAACCAGCGCCAGGCCGGTTCGGCCGAATGCGGCCAAACGACTCCGTTGGCGGCGCACGGCGGCGCGCTGCCTGAACGCAGGCGACCTCAACTGGCGGGCGGCGACAACGGCCACTACCCGTCCTCCTGGTACAGCAAGGCCAAAAATCCGGTGAGGCCACCCACGCACACGGGCAACCACGCCGCAGCGATGGGATGCATCAACTCAGCCTTGCTCAAATCTTCCGTTACTTTCGACAGAACGTAGAGCAGAAAGCCTGCACCCACGCCACTCAAAACCATCTTTTGCACGCCGCCCATCCGGAAGAAGCGAAGGCTCACAGACGCCGCCAACATCACCATTGCAGCCAGCAAAAACGGCTGTGCAATGAGCTTGTGGTACTGCAAGCGGTAGCCGGCGGTCGCAAATCCCGAGCTCTCGGACGACCGGATATAGCCCGGGAGTTGCCAAAAAGACACAGTCTCCGGAGTGGAGAAACTGTTACGGACCTGGGCCGGCGTCAGGGTGGTGGTGAGGTAGTAGTTTTCCTGGTCGATCGGCGGCTTGTCGAGGGAGTATCGGCGCACCGATTTGAACGCCCAGCGGCCTTCCTCGAGCGACGCCTCGCGCGCTTCGATTCGTTCCTTGAACTGCAGGTTGGTATCAAACCGGAACACCGTGAGCCCGGTCAGCCGCACGCCCTGCCGCTCGCTGCGGGCGGCGTTGATGATGGTCTGGCCTTCGCTGTTGATCTGGTTGAGCCAGAATCCGGCGGCGTCCTGGATGCCGCCGCCCGGCGCCGAGCCGAACAGTTCGGCTTCCATCCGCTTGGAGAGTTCGCGCAGGTTCGCCGACATCGGATTGTAGGCGACGGTTGCAAGGGTGCCGAGAATGATCGCGCTGGCGAGCGCGGGCGCAATGAACTGCCAGGCGGAGACGCCGGCGGCGCGCGCCACCACGAGTTCGAGCCGTCGCGACAGCGCGAGGTAGCAGGTCATCGCGCCGATCAGGACGCAAAACGGCATCAGCTTTTCCAGTAGCTGCGGCACGCGGTACAGCGACGTTTGCGCCACCGTGATCGCCGATGCCGAAACCAGCCCCGAGGTCTTGCGCACCATTTCGATGTAGTCGACCAGCACCAGCAGCACGAAGATGCTGGCAAACACGCCCACCGCCGCGACCAGGAAGCGGCCGGCGAAATATCGCCCGAGCGTATTGGTCATCATGCTCATGCGGCGACCGGCCTTCCAAACAGCCGCGCCAGCCGCGCATTCGACCGGTTGATCGCTTCAATCAGAGCGGCCGGCGGTTCGACCACGACGCCGCCCACGATCATCCACAGGCCGATCCCGATCGAGGCGAACAGCATCGAATACTGGGCCAGTGCCGCCGCCGGATTCTTCACCGCCATCACAGAGCAGGCGAATCCGGCCATCCGCAGGCCGAACACGGCGAAGATCGAACCGCCGATCGAGAAATTGCGGCTCTGCCGGGTGGTGCGCGGCGTGCCGAGAAACGCAAATGTCAGCACCGCGAAAGCGAACGGATAGACCGGCGCCATCAGCCGGTCATGCAATTCGGCGCGGAACTGTCCGCCCAGTTGCTTGAAGACCGGGTCGTTTTCGTCGGGCGAAATCAGTTCCCAGATGTAGCGTTCGCGAATCCCCAGCGTGACGTCGCGGCCTTGTGAGAATTTCGACATGTCGAAAGCATGACGAACGAACGTGACCAGCACGGGATCGCGCTTGCCGGCCTCGAATCGTTCGAGATTGCCGTCCTCAAGGATCAGGTACGAGCCGGTGTCGGTTTTGAGCACGGTGCCGTGGTCGGCGATGATGGTGACGCGCTCCTTCGGATCGCGGCGATCGTCGACGAAGATGCCGCCGAGCACGCCGCCGGGCAGGCGATCCCTGATTCGGATGGTCAGGTTCTGGTCGAGCTGGGCGAAGCGTCCGGGCTGCAGGATGTTGGTCAGAACGTCGGCGGTGATTTCGGCGTCCCATTGCTTGATCCGGCGCATGCCGTCGGGGGCGAGAAAGGCGCCGATAAAGGCGACCATCGCTGCGACCACGCAGGTGGCGAAGAAGAACGGCCGGAACAGCCGGAACGGCGAGAAGCCGGCGGCGTTCATCACGATGATTTCGGAGTCGGTGGCGAGCTTGTTCAGCGTGTGCGAGACCGCGATCATCAGGGCGATCGGCGCGATGATCAGGACGAGGGCCGGGATCACCAGGCTGGTGATGCCGAGAAAGGTGATGATGGTCTGGCCCTGGCTGGTCATCAGGTCGATACCGCGCAACGCCTGCGTAATCCAGATCACGCCCGTCAGGCTGACCAGGACCAGCGCAAACGACGCAAGCGTCGTGCGGAAGATATACTTGTCGATCGACCCCATCGTTACCGCACGATCCCACCAAGCGCGCTGCAAGAGCGGCCCCCGACCAATCCCTTAAAAACCGGGATCCCCATGGTCGCACCGCCAGCCTTCCAGCCGTCTACACTCTCACTACCATCCCTTTGATCCGTCAACAAAATGGCCGGGCCGTGGCACCCTTAGGATATGGTTAATTATTCGTCCCATGTGGCCTTCGGGCCACGGCGGCGCTTGGCAGCGCTGCGGCTGACAGGCCATAGTGCGGCAAATCAGAGGTCCCGGCCGATAGGGACCGCCACCGAAGAGAACATTCTGAGTATCTTTGGACCGCTTCCGGTCCCGAAATCAGCCTGAATCCTGGAGGAATTGCCTATGTCCGACGCCGTCAAGGTCGGCTTTGTCCCGTTTTCCGCGGCGTCCCGCGGCGTTCTGGTGGTGTTTTGCGACGACGCGCTGAAATTCGGCGCGGCGACCCGCAAAGTGCTGGGATCGGCAGCCGATACCGTCAAGCGGGCGGCGGTGGCCAATCAGTTCAAAGGCAAGAGCGGCGCGGCGCTGGATATTCTAGCGCCGGAGGGAATCAAGGCGACGCGGCTGATCGTCATCGGGCTCGGCAAGCCGTCGGCGTTGAAGGAGAAGGATTTTCTCAAATTCGGCGGCGTCACTGCGGGCAAGCTCAATGGCGCCAGCGACGCGGTCACGATTGTCGCCGAACTGCCCGATGGCACGATGCAGCCCGACCAGGCCGCAGGAATCGCATCGGGCGTCCGGCTGCGCGCCTATAAATTCGACCGCTACAAGACCAGGAAGAAGGACGGCGACAACGGCGCGCTGCGCGCCGACGTTTCGGTTGCGGTCGCTGACGTCGCGGCCGCCCGCAAAGCCTTCGCGCCCGAATCCCATGTTGTCGACGGCGTGATCATCGCGCGCGAACTCGTCAACGAGCCGCCGAACGTGCTGTTCCCGATCGAGTTCGCGCGTCGCGCCGGTCAGCTCAAGAAGGTCGGCGTCAATGTCGAGGTGCTCGACGTCAAGGCGATGACCAAGCTCGGCATGGGCGCGCTGCTCGGCGTGGGGCAGGGCTCGACCCAGCCCTGCCGGACCGTGATCATGCGCTGGAACGGCGGCAAGAAGGGCGAACAGCCGGTGGCCTTCATCGGCAAGGGCGTGTGCTTCGACACCGGCGGCATTTCCATCAAGGGTGCGGCCAGCATGGAGGACATGAAAGGCGACATGGGCGGCGCTGCCTGCGTCGTCGGCCTGATGCATGCGCTGGCGGCGCGCAAGGCCAAGGTCAATGTGGTCGGCGCCATCGGCCTGGTCGAGAACATGCCCGACGGCAACGCCCAGCGCCCCGGCGATATCGTCACCTCGATGTCCGGCCAGACCATCGAGATCATCAACACCGACGCCGAGGGCCGCCTGGTGCTGGCGGATGTGCTCTGGTACGTGACGAAGAAATTCAAACCCAAATTCATGGTCGATCTGGCAACCCTGACCGGCGCGATCATGGTCGCACTCGGCACCGAGCACGCCGGCCTGTTCTCCAACAATGACGAATTGTCGGAGCGCCTGAGCAAGGTTGGGCTTGAGACGGGAGAGAAAGTCTGGCGCATGCCGCTCGGCCCCGAATACGACAAGCTGATGGATTCGCAATTCGCCGACATGAAGAATGCCGGCGCCCGCTACGGTGGCTCGATCACCGCCGCCCAGTTCCTGCAGCGATTCGTCGACGATACGCCGTGGGCGCATCTCGATATCGCGGGAACCGCGATGGGTGCGCCGAAGACCGACATCAATCACAGCTGGGGTTCGGGCTACGGCGTGCGTCTGCTCGATCGGCTGGTCGCGGAATATTACGAGACGAAAAAATAGCTGAAGTCGCATGACGGAAGTCCTGTTCTACCATCTGCGGAACATGTCGCTCGAAAGCGTGCTGCCGCCGCTCCTCGAAAAGTCGCTGGAGCGCGGCTGGCGTGTGGTCGTGCAATCGACCTCGCCGGAACGTACCGACGCGCTCGACGCGCATCTGTGGACCTACAGCGACGATTCGTTTTTGCCGCACGCGACCTGGCGCGCCGGCGATGCGCAGGACCAGCCGATCATTCTGTCGATCGAGGAGGGCAATCCGAATCGGGCCAATGTCAGGTTCCTGATCGACAACGCGGCATTGCCCGCGGATTCCGACAGCTATCAGCGCCTGGTGCTGGTTTTCAACGGCGACGACGCCGACGCGCTGACCGCGGCGCGCGGCGTCTGGACCGATTGCAAGGCCCGCGGCTTCGAGGTGACCTATTGGCAGGCTGACGAGCGGGGCCGGTGGCAGCGGCGGCAATAGTGATATATTGCAATTAATGATAATCTGAGGTTTCTGCGGCCGGGCTTGCGGGCAGCCATGGTCGTGCCGCAAAGTGATGTTGGGACAAGTGGTTAGAGCGCTTTGGCGCGAAGGCCCACCCTGGATTTGATCCGGCGTGGGTAGGGTTCGCGCCAAGAAAGCGCGTCAAAACAAATGACTAGGCCTTGGTTCAACCTGGGCTTTTTAGAGGTTAGGGGCGGGAGCCTTGGTCTAGGGGAGCCTTGGTCTAGCGTGCGTGACGGATCGATCAACCGAAAGCCATGGATGGCATTGTTCCTGCTGGGTCCGGTTCTGGCAGGCTGCAGCGGTGCGTCCGACCTTCTTTCGAAGGATGCGGACTGGTTTTCGCGTTCCGGGCGCGTCTTCATCCGCAATGTTTCGATCGAGACGCCGCCGCTCAGCGCGGACAAGCCCGTCACGGCCGAAGACCTCGTTAGCGCCGACGGCGGCTGTCCCGGCATGGCGCCGCCGCCGGGTGCGGCCGATGCCAATGCGCTCGCGGGCGGCAGTCCTCCGCCCTCGACCAATGGAAGCGTCGCGCTGGGGCATACCGAATGCGACGTGGTGCGCGGCATCGGCACGCCGGAGAACGTCAACTTCTCCAATAATGGCCGTGGTGATCGGGTCACGGTGATCACCTATTCGCGCGGCCAGCGCGCCGGCATTTATACTTTCACCTCGGGACGTCTGAGCTCGATCGAGCGCGGACCCGAACCGGTGGGGCAGCCGAAGCCGGCCAGAGCGAAGAAGAAACCGGCCGCGACGTAAGCAAGTGCCTGGTCCAAAGCTAGGACCGGTGCTCAAAATTCAGTTTGACACCGAGCGTGTCGCGCAGGCCGCGCCGGCCTGTCGTCGTCACACGAACGGCGCGGCTGTCGCGCTGCCGCGTAATCCACCCGAGTTCGAAGCAGCGCCGCCAGATCTCGGCGCCGATGAAGCCCGCGACATGATAGCGCCGCTCGCTCCAGTCGAGGCAGGCGCGGCAGAAAATTCGTCGGCCTGCGGATTTCCTCGCAAGATCGATCCCGAATTTGGTCAGAAAGCGGGCGCCGGCCGCCGTGACCGCGCCGCCTTCGTCGGTCAGCACAATGAATCGCCTTGCCACCAACGCGTCCGCGATTGCGACACCAAGCCCGCCGGCCAGATGATCGTAGCAGGTACGCGCGAATCGCAGCGCATCGTCCTGCGCCGAGTGCGGCCGATGGCGGGCCGGCGTCTCGATGGCGGCGACCGCCTTGATGCTCTCCAGCATTTTGGCAACCAGCGGTGACGCGATCCGGTAGTAGCGGTTGCGGCGTTTCTGGCTGACCGTGAGTAATCGCGCCGCGACCAGTTTGCCGAGGTGGCCGCTCGCGGTTGGCCGCGAAATGTGCGCCAGCGTCGCAAGTTCGCTGCTCGTCAGCGCTTGTCCGCTCATCAGCGCCGCGAGCATCGTCGCGCGCGCCGTATCGCCGACGAGCGCCGCAATTTCCACTATGTTTGCTGCAGCGGCCACGGCCTAGCGTATCGTGGCGCCAGTGCCGTCGGCAAGCCGCGACAATTCGGTATCGGCCGAACCATCCGTGACATCTGAACCGCTAGACAGCCGCCTCACATCAAAACGAGGGCGAACAATGAAGCGAATACGCGTCGAACCGATTTCGAGCTTCCTGGAACGCCGCCGCAAGGGGCCGATTTATCCCGTCATCGTGGCGAACGGGTTCGTATTTCTGTCCGGTCTGCCGCCGTTCAACCCGGAGACCGGTGACATCAAGCCTGTATCGTTCGAGCGCCAGGCCGAGATCGTACTCGAGCAAATGAAGCACTGTCTGGAAACCGCCGGCTCGTCGCTGGCGCAGGTGGTGAAATGCAATGTCTATTGCACGCCGGATCCCTCGCATTTCGCGACGTTCAACGAAGTTTACGCGCGCTACTTCCCGACCGAATCGCCGGCCCGTATTTTCCTGCAGGTGCCGTCGTGGCCCGGGCCGTTCGACGTCGAGATCGACTGCGTGGCGGTCGTGAACCCCGAATGACTAACCGGCTCAGCCCGTCGCTTCGTCGTACTGCGAACTAGCCTCGAGCCAGTCTTCCTCGGCGCGTTGTAACGCGTTTGTGGCACCGGCGCGCGCCTTGCTGAGCTGGGCGGCCTGCTTCGGATCGCGCGAGAACAGATCCGGCAGCGCGAGCGCGGTGTCGATCTTGGCGATGATGCCGTTGATGCGCGCGATCTCGGCTTCGGCCTCGGCGATCTTCTGCCGCAGCGGCGTGCGCCTTTCGACTTTGGCGCGTTCCGGCTTGTCGCGCACATTGTCGCGCTCGGGCGGGCTTCGGTCGCGGCCGCTGCTGCGCATGCCGCGCGCCGACAACACCATGCGCCGATAATCGTCGAGGTCACCGTCGAAATCCGTCACCGCACGGTCGGCGACCACCCATAATTGATCGGCGCAGGCTTCGATCAGATAGCGGTCATGCGAGACCATGATGACGGCGCCGGGAAATTCATTGATCGCTTCGGCCAGTGCGGCGCGGCTGTCGATATCCAGATGGTTGGTCGGCTCGTCCAGGATGATCATGTTGGGGCCGTAGAAGGTCGCGAGCCCGAGCAGCAATCGCGCCTTCTCGCCACCCGACAGGCTCTTGACCAGCGTGTCGCCGGCCTTGCCGGAGAATCCGATCGCGCCGACGCGGGCGCGGACCTTGCTCTCGGGCGTATCGGGCATCAGCTTGCGGACATGGTCGTAGGG
>JACDAG010000098.1 GCA_013695565.1 Bradyrhizobium sp. | reverse complement strand
GGATTAACCGCCTGCAATCGCGCCAGCGTCGCTTCCAGCACATCGACCGGCGACAAATCGCCGTTGGCAAATCGCCGCGTCATCTCGCGGGCGGAAAGCCAGTTCAAATCGTCAGACATTGCGTACGCTACTCGGCCGCTTCGCGCGCGGGGACGCTTGGTTCGATATCGCATTGCAGGATATCGGTGAAGCGGTTGAAGGCGCCGCAGAGCGCGATGCGCCAGGTCAGTTCGACGATTTGGGCTTCGGAAAAATGTTCGCGAAGCCGGGTGAAGACCTCGTCGCGGGTCTTGCTCCAGTTGTTATTGACAGCGATCGAATATTCGACCACGAGCCGGTCGACGGCGTCGAGTTCGGGATGATCCTTGTAGTCGAGCAGGCGTTCGGCGCCCCCTTCCGTGACGCCCTGGATCGCCAGCTTCGGCGCGTGGTGCGAGACGCAATAGTCGCATTTGTTCAACAACGACACCGCGACCAGCGCAATCTCCAGATGGCGCTTCGACAAGGTACCGGACTCGGCGAGATCGACCAGCAGCGACCAGGTATGCTTGAAGATCGGCGGCCGGTGCGCCATCACGCCCGCCTGGTTCTCGAACGCGCCGTAGGTGGTCATCTTGTCCCACAGCGGCCCGAGTTCGGCCGGTAGATCGTCCTTGGTCTTGATCGACACGCGTGACATGGAATTATCCTGGATGGAGGTTTCGAACTGCATTAATGGTGCCACACAATATCAGGTTTGGCGCGCCCGGCCTGGAATAGCAGCCCTGTCTGTAGTGAGGCAGTCATTCCCCGATGTGCAATTGCGCATCGGGGAATGACGGAGAGATACGCGAGCCCATGACCATCCGCCCCCTCCTTCGCTATCCCGACCCGCGGCTTGCGCTCGCAGCACGGCCGGTGACCGTGTTCGACGGCGCGCTGCGCGAGCTGGCGGCCGACCTGCTCGAGACGATGCGCGCCGCACCGGGTATCGGGATCACCGCGCCGCATATCGGCGTCTCCCTGCGTGTCGTGGTGCTCGACCTCGACCCGGTCGATGGCGCGCGGACCTATGTCAACCCGGAGATCATCTGGGCCTCACCCGAGATGATCATGCATCAAGAAGGCAGCGTCTCGATGCCTGGCGTCAACGACGACATCGAGCGAAATGCGCGCGTCCGGGTCAGCTATCACGATATCGACGGCCATGCTCGAACCGAGGAATCTCAGGGTCTCCGCGCGGTCTGCCACCAGCACGAGATCGACCAGCTCAACGGCGTGTTCTGGATCAGGCGATTGAGCCGCCTCAAGCGCGAACGGCTGATCAAGCGGTTTGAGAAGCTGTCGCGCGGTTGATAGCGGCTTTCTGAATACGATCAAAATCAGTACGCGGTTGTCGTGAGCATGGCATGATCGAAGCGGCGCGCGCGAAGGTCGGCGGGCGTAATCCAGAACTGGTAGACGCCCTCCCCGAAATGATGTCCAAGCCCTTCGTTGGAGGACAGCTCAAGCAGCAACAAATGCGTGCCGGCGGTTTCCTCCTGATCACCCTGCACGTAGCTCGGCGGCGCCAGCATGCGATCCGGGACATTGGCGAAGAAGCCGGATGCGGTTCGCGTCGCAAGGGCGTGGCGGCTGTAGATACGGGCGATCGCCTCCCTCGGCAGGCGGCCGGCGGCCTCGGTGGACTCGGCGAGCGCCGCCTCGATGGAAAAGGTCGCGGCGTTCTCGATCATGAACCGCGCTTGGTCCTGCCAGCTCACCAGCCATGACCAGAACGCGTCGCGCGTTGGTTCCGGCGTCGCTTCGAAGGGCGCATGCTCGGCGACTTGCGCGAGCCATCGCCCCGCCTCCATGGCGATCCGGTCGGACATTGCCTTCAAATCCTCGGCGGTCATCGCGCGCAGAAGATAGCTCGACTTGGCGTACCGAATCTCATGATTCACACGCGCGAGAAGCAGTGCTGCGCCAATCTCGATCGCGCGCCAATCCTGCGGATAGGTTGCGTAAGGCCTGCCGATGCCGGCCTGCGGGGGCGCGGCATCGCTCGGCGCGATAATGCCTCTTCGTGCTTCCTGCGCTTCGAGCAGAACGCGATGCATGGCCTCCACGTCGGGCCACCAGAACACGGCGCTTTCGTTGTCCTCTTCGATCTCGCTGCGCCAATTTTCGATCAATGCCGGAGGGATCGCAATGGCCGTGGGATCGAACGGCCATTTCGGCAACAGCCTGGGCAAGCGTGCCGCTGTCTCGTCCAACGCTTCGGTCCAGCGCCAGGCATAGCGCGCCTCGGATCCATAGGCGGCGGCGAGATTGACCGGTGCGATCGCCAGCGCAAACACCTCCGTCGCATTCTCGGTGTAAAGGACGCGAAAGCCGTTCGAATGGCCCCAGCGCAGGTCGAGAAAGAAATACAGCACGCCGTGCGCGGGAAATGCCTCATGCCGTGCCGATGCCGGCACGGTGCCGCAATCGATCTGCATCACGAAGTGAAGCGGCTCGGTCGCGCCCTCATGGGTCCAGGTCGGCCACACGAAGGAACGCGGCGCGGTCGGAAGGCCGCCGAAATAACTGAGATGCCCGGGATCGTGGGCGGGCGGCATCTGCTGACTAAAGGCAATCGCGGTCCGCGCGGGTTCGATCTGGACCAGCGCCGGGCTCGTATGCCGCGCGGCAAAGCCGGCCGCGGGAGCGACGGG
>JACDAG010000097.1 GCA_013695565.1 Bradyrhizobium sp. | reverse complement strand
GCCTAGCCCACGGCCCGCAGGGTTATTACCCCTTGCGCGAATTCCTCACCAAGAAACTCAAGCGCGATGCCGGCATCGGCTGCAGCGCCGACGACATCATGATCGTTTCGGGTTCGCTGCAGGCGCTCGACCTCGTCAATTCGACGCTGCTGGCGCGCGGCGATACCGTGCTGATCGAACAGGAGACCTATCAGGGCTCGCTGAGCCGGCTGACGCGGCTCGGCGTCAAGACGGTCGGCATTCCCCTCGACGGCGAAGGCATGCGGATGGATGCGCTGGCGGCTGTTCTGGCCGACCACAAAAGCCGCGGCATCACGCCGAAATACATCTACACTATCCCGACCGTGCAGAACCCGACCGGCTCGATCCTGCCGGAGGCGCGGCGCACCGAGATGATCCGGCTGTCGCAGGAATATGGCGTGCCGATCTTCGAGGACGATTGCTACGCCGATTTGATCTGGAACGGCCAGCGCCCGCCCGCGATTTACGCCATGAGCCCGCAAGGCGGCGTCATCCATATCGGCTCGTTCTCGAAATCGATCGCGCCGGCATTGCGCGTCGGCTTCATCGTCGCCCCCTGGGAGATGACGTCGCGGATGCTGGCGCTCAAGACCGACGCCGGAAGCGGCGCGCTGGAGCAGATGGTGCTGGCGGAATATTGCGCGCCGCATTTCGCGACCCACGTGCCGAAGCTGACGCGCGGCCTGCGCGCCAAGCTCGACACGCTGATGGAGGCGCTCAACGAGCAGTTCGGCACCGCGGCAGAATTCGAGGATCCCAAAGGCGGCATCTTCCTGTGGGTCAAACTGCCCGACAATGTCGATACGCTGAAACTGTATCAGGCCGCACTGGCCGCCGGCGTCGCCATCAATCCCGGGCCGGAATGGTCGACCGACAAGGTCTATTCCGGCAGCCGGTTGCGGCTGTGCTTTGCCAGCCCTTCGCATGAGCAAATCCGCGAAGGCGTCGCCGTGCTCGCGGAAGTCTGCCGCAAGGAGTTCGGGGTGCCGGAGCGAATTGCGAATGTGGAGCGGATACGCGGCTAGCGCCTTACTATGCCGCGCTATGGATTGCTTCACTTCGCTCGCAATGACGGAGTATCGTCATTGCCTGCGACAAACGCGAAGCGTTTGCGCAAGGGAGCGTAGCGACGAAACAATCCAGCTTCGCAGCGTTCTACTCAGCCTTGATGCCGGCCTCGGCAATCAATTTGCCCCATTTCACGCTCTCGCCCTGAATGAACTTCGCGAAAGCTTCGGCCGAACTGGGTTTGGGCTCGGCGCCGAGCGCGCGGATTTTCTCGATCGCGGCAGGATCGCTCAGCGCCTTCACGAAGGCGGCGTTCAACAGGTGGACGATGTCGGGCGGCGTGCCGGCGGGTGCAACGACACCAAACCAGCCGACGGATTCGAATTCACTCAGGCCCTGCTCGGCCAGCGTGGGCACGTCGGGCAGGAAGACGACGCGCCTGGCGGCGGAGACCCCCAGCGCCTTCAACTTGCCGTCGCCAATCAATTGCTTGGATGCGGGAATATCCAGCACCGCGAGCGGGATATGGCCGGCGAGAACGTCCGTTGTCGCCGGCGCGGTGCCGCGATAGGCGATCAATTGAAGTCCGACGCCGGCCTTTTGCGCAAACAGGGCCGACGTCAGGTGCATCGCGGTGCCGTTGCCGCCATGCCCGACCGACAGGCCCTGCGGCTGCGCCTTCGCCTTTGCAATGAGGTCCGCCACCGAGCCGATGGCCGATTGTTGCGAGGACACCAGCACGAACGGGATTTCCGCCAGCAACGTCACCGGCGTCAGATCCTTGATCGGATCGAATGACATCGCGGCGCGATTGAGATGCGGATTGACGGTCAGCACACCGGCCGCGGCCACGCCGAGCGTGTAGCCGTCCGGCGCGGCCTGCGCCACCGCTCCGATCCCGATATTGCCGCCGGCGCCCGCCCTGTTCTCGATGACGATCGGCTGACGCAGCATCTCCGACAAGGCCGGCTGAAGGGCGCGGATCACGATATCGGAACTGCCGCCGGGCGGAAACGTCACGATGATCTTGATCGGCTGATCAGGATATGCGTTTGCTGTTTCAATCGCCGAGAACGCCAGCGGCAAGACGACGACGACGGTCCCGACCAAGGCTCGCCAGACCGACGGAAACATTCAGGTCTCCCGATGATTTTTTTGTGAATGCCAGTTATGCATGATCGTCCGGACGCAGCAAGTGACTTGGCAGCAAGTGACTTGGCAGCGAGCAACAAGGTGAGGACGAGCGTTCTCGTGGTGGGGGCCGGTCCGGTCGGACTGACGCTGGCGATGGATCTCGCGCAGCGGGGCATATCCGTCACCGTGGTGGAAACGCGCTCCGCCGGGGAACCGCCGAGCGTGAAGTGCAACCACGTCTCGTCGCGTTCGATGGAGGTTTTCCGCAGGCTCGGGCTGGCCAAGACGTTGCGCGACACCGGACTGCCGGCCGACTATCCGAATGATTGCTCCTACCGCACCACGGCAACCGGCATCGAACTCTCGCGCATCCTGATTCCCTGCCGGCGCGACCGTTATAGCGCCACCGGCGGACCCGATACCGATTGGCCGACGGCCGAGCCGCCGCACCGCATCAACCAGATCTACATGGAACCCGTGCTGTTCGAGCACGCCGCTGACATCGACGGGCTGCGGATTCTGAACCGCAGCGCGTTCGAGGATTTCAGCGAAGCCGGCGACGGCATCGTTGCGACCGTCCGGAACCTCGACAGCAAAATCGCCCAGCATATCCATGCCGATTTCATCGTGGGTTGCGACGGAGCGCGTTCGCTGGTCCGCAAGGCCATCGACGCCAATTTACAGGGAACGCCGATCATCCAGCGCGTGCAATCGACCTTCATTCACGCCCCCGGCCTGCTCGCTTTGATGGACCAGCCCGCCTGGATGACGCTGTCGCTCAATCCGCGGCGCTGCGGCACCGTGGTCGCGATCGACGGCCGCGAGAAATGGCTGATCCTCAATCACCTCAATCGCGAGGACGAGACCTTCGAATCCGTCGATCGCGACGCGTCGATCCGCGCCATCCTCGGCGTCGGCCCCGATTTCGAGTACAGGGTCCTGAGCAACGAGGATTGGGTCGGCCGCCGCCTGGTCGCCGACCGGTTTCGCAGGGGTCGCGCGTTCATCTGCGGGGATGCCGCACATTTGTGG
>JACDAG010000095.1 GCA_013695565.1 Bradyrhizobium sp. | reverse complement strand
GTTCCAAACAGCAGCACCAGCACCGCGTAGACCATCATCAGGCCGGCGGTGATGGCGGTGGCAAAACCATCCGACAATTCGGCCAGACTTTCGGCGTCGCCCGACGGACTTACCTTGACGCCCTTCGGCAGGCTCTTCATGACCGGCAGGCCGTAGATCAACTTGGTGGCGTCGCCCAGCGCCGCCGTGCCGACGAGGTCGGCGGCGACGGTGGCCTGCCGTTCCCGGTCGTAACGGTTGATGCTGGTCGGACCCTGATCGAGCTGGATGTCGGCGACGACGGACAGCGGCACGCCGCCGCGTTCGCCGCGCTGACCGAGCGGCACCCGCAATTGCTGCAGCATCTGCAGATCGCCGCGCGCGCTATCCTCGAGCTGGACGCGGATCGGTACCTGGCGGTCGCCGGCATCGAACTTGGCGAGCGCCGGGCCGACGTCGCCGATCGTGGCGACGCGGATGGTCTGCGACAGGCTCTCGGTGGAGACGCCAAGCCGCGCCGCGAGCTCCGCCCGCGGCCGGATCCGAAGTTCCGGCCGGTCGAGCGAGGTTTCCGAGATCACGTTGGCGATGATCGGAATCCGCTTCATCTGGGTCGCGAGCTCGTTGGCGACGTTGCCGACGATGTTGCTGTCGATGCCGGTCACGACCAGCGAAATCGCGCGCAGGCCGTTTTCGTCGAGGAACCAGAACCGGATGTCCGGAACGTTTTCCAATTCCTTGCTGATATCGAGTTCGAGCAGGCGCTGGGTGTGCTTGCTGTCGCGGTCTTTCTTGGGCGTGTAGTTGATGATCAGCGCCGCGCGCCGCACTTCCTGCGTGCCCGGCGGCACCCGGCCGCCATCGACGAAGATGCTCTTGATCTCCGGCCGCTTGCGCAGGCGCGCCACGATCTCCTCGGTCACCTTCTCGGTGTAGGAGAGTTGCGAACCCGGCGGCAGCTCCATTGCCAGCAGCGAGCGCGCGGTGTCCTGCGCCGGCAGGAAGCCCTGCGGCAGCAGCGTGATGCTCCAGATCGAGGCGGCAAAGATGCCGAAGCCGACCAGCACGGTGATGAAATAGTGCTTCACCGACCAGGTCACCAGCTTGGTGTAACCCTGCAGGATACGCCCGGGCGGCGGGTCGTCATGCGGGTGATCTTTGAGGAAGTAGGCCGCCAGTACCGGCGTGACGAAGCGCGCGGCGAGCAGCGAGAAGAACACCTGTACGGATACGGTAATGCCGAACTGCTTGAAGAACTGCCCGGCGATACCCGACATGAAGCTCGCGGGCGCGAAGATCGCGATGATCGTCAGCGAGATCGCGATCACGGCGAGGCCGATTTCGTCGGCCGCTTCCAACGCGGCGCGGTAGGGCGTCTTGCCCATCCGCATGTGGCGCACGATGTTCTCGATTTCGACGATGGCGTCGTCGACCAGTATACCCGTCGACAGCGTGATGGCGAGGAAGCTGACGAGGTTGAGCGAGAAGCCGAGCAGGTCCATTACCCAGAATGCCGGGAAGATCGACAGCGGCAGCGAGATCGCGGCGATAATCGTCGCGCGCATGTCGCGCAGGAACAGCAGCACGACGACGACGGCGAGGATCGCACCTTCGAACAGGGTCGAGATCGCCGCGTCATAATTGCCTTTGGTGAAATCGACCGAAGTGTCGATCATTTTCAGGTCGACGTCGGGATATGACGCCTTCAGCGCATCGATGCGCTTTTGCACGGCGGCGGCGACCACCACGTCGCTGGCGCCTTTCGAGCGCTTGATGCCGAGCGCCACCACCGGCTCGCCGTTGAAACGGGCAAAGGTCCGGCGATCGGCGATGGTGTCGGTGACGGTGCCGAGATCGTCGAGCCGCACTTCGCCGCCGCCGAACAGCGGGATCATGGTGCCGGAGAGGTCGTTCAGCGTCTTGGCGCCGGCCAGCGTGCGGATCGCCTGAACGTTGTTGCCGATTCCGGCGGTGCCGCCGGCAAGGTCGACATTGGTGCCGCGCAGGATCTGACTGACATTGACGGCGGTTAGCCCCGAGGCCTGCAGCCGGTCGGGATCGAGCGAGACAAGAATCTCGCGCTCGACACCGCCGATACGCTCGACCTGGGCGACGCCGCGCACGCCCTGCAGCGCACGTTTGACGACGTCGTCGACGAAGTAGGACAATTGCTCCGGCGTCTTGCCGGGTGAGATCGCGGCATAGGTGACGATCGGCAGGCCGATCACGTCGACGCGCTGGATCAGCGGTTCCGTAACGTTTTGCGGCAGGTTGGAGCGGACGCGGGTGACGGCGTCCTTGATGTCGTTCAGCGCGCGGTCGGTGTTGGTCTCGAGCGCGAACATGATCGTGGTCAGCGACAGGCCGTCGGTGATCGACGACGAAATGTGCCGCACGCCCTCGACGCCGGAGACGCCGTCCTCGATCGTCTTGGTGACCTGGGATTCAAGCTCCGAGGGCGCCGCGCCAAATTGCGAGACCGCGACCGAGATCACCGGGATGTCGGCGCTCGGCAGCCGCGTGACCGCGAGCTTGGTGAAGCTGACCCATCCCAGCACCAGAAGAATGATCGAAAAGACGATGGAAGGAAGCGGGTTCCGGATCGACCATGCCGAGATGTTCAAAGCCATTATCGTGTCCGCTTGCGCTCGAGTTCGTCGGCAAACATGGTCTTGATCTGGTCACCGTCATGCAGCGACGTACCAGCATCGGCCACGACGATTTCGCCGACGTCGAGGCCTTCAAGGATTTCGGTAGAGGTGTCCGACGTCAGGCCGACCCGGACCTTCCGCGTCTCGATCGTGTTGCCCTTGACCACCTGCAGGGTCAGGCGGTCGATCGCGGTGCGCGGCACCGCGACGCCGCAGCTGCGCTTGGCGTCGATATTGGCGCGGGCGAACATGCCGACCTTGAGCGAGGGATTGTTGTTCAGGGAAATCCTGACCTTGCCGAGCTGGGTGGCGCGGTCGATCTGCGGCGCGATCTGCCGGACCTTGCCGACCAGATCGGGGGCGTCGTCGCGGCTGATCCGCACCGTGGCGCCGGCATTGAGCTTGAGCAGATGGACGCTCGGCACTTCGGCCTCCAGCTCGATCTCGTTGTTCACGGAAATCCGGAACATCGGTCCGGCTTGCGGCGAGGCGGGCGCGCCGACGGCGGTCCTGACTTCGGTGACGAGGCCCGGGCCCGGCGCGCGCAAGGATAGTGGTCCGCTCCTGCCGCCCGGGGCTCCCGGCTGTTGCGGCGGCGGGGTCAGGCGCGCCAGTTCCTGATTGTCCGTCACCATGTCGCCCTCGCGAACGAAGAGATCGGTGACCCGGGAGCCTTCCTGATCGACGCCGACCTGCGCTTCGCGGCGCGGCACGATAAATCCGGTCACCCGTACCATGTCGGAGAAGCACGCATTGGTGGACTTGGTCACGATCACGGTTGCCTGGCTTGGCGTATCCTTGGCCTCGGGCGTGGAGCGGTGCTCGAACCAGTAATAGAAGCCACCGACGACAATAACGAACGCTACTCCGAGCGCAGGTTTGAGGTATTCGGAGAGGTTCATCGCCGGATCAATCCAGACTGGAAGTCAAATGAAGCGGGGTGC
>JACDAG010000084.1 GCA_013695565.1 Bradyrhizobium sp. | reverse complement strand
TTGCGAAGCCGTTCCTGCAATTCCTTCAACCGGCCGGAAAGGTCGCTGGTGGCGCGTCGGACCCTGGTGGCCTGCGACTGTGAGGATTCGGCCAGATAGGCCTTGGCGATCGCATTCGAGAGCATCGCCGCTTTCGCCGGGTCGGTCGACCAGACGTCGATATCGACGATAAAAGTCTTGTCGGTCTTCTTCACGTTGATGTGGCGGAGCAGGGTTTCCAGCGCCGCCATCTGAACGAGCTTCTGCTGCTCGGCGGTCGGCTTTAAGTCGATTCCGAACAGGCCCAGCAGCGTTCCGAACAGGCTCTTGCCGTCGCCGCCGCCGAATTCCGGATCTTTTTCGAGCTGGGTCTCGCGGATCACCTGCAGCAGCACGTTGTTCGAGGTGATCACGCGCGCCTGGCTCTCGACCACCATCGCAAGGCCGTTGAGGTCGGGGGCACGCGGCGTCAGTTCGCGATCGACCAGCTGCAATTCGCGGGGATCGACGTAAAGTTGGGCGCCTGCCGTGTATTTCGGTGTCAGGCTCTTGCCGATCGCCACCGCGACGCAGGCGCAGAGCAGTGCGGCCGAGGCGATCGCGATCTTCCGCCGCCACAGCAGCTGGACCAGATCAAGCACGCTGAAGCCACCCGATGCCGACATTGCGGCGGGCCTGGGATCAGGTTTGGCCTGATTTATCGGCTCGTCATAGATCAGCATCGACCCCAGCTTCCATCAAGGACTGCCGCACACATCGGCTGAGGGGTTACTCTTCGCCTTACGCCACACGCGCCGGACTTCAACGCGCCAAAAACGCAACAGGGAAAATTAACCATACTCATTGAGGGACTATTCACCGAAATGGCAAACAAAGCGTTTATGTGCGGGCGCATCGCAATGCCTCCGCCATGGTCAGGACAGGGATTTTCCGGCGGGCTGCCACTTCGAGGGCGTAATCGAGCAAGGCCGGCGAGCAGCCCCACGGGCTCGGGCGTTCGGTAACGTCGTGGCCGTAGAAAATTAACCATCCGTTATTGGTTTCCGCCGCGTCGAACACCCGCTCGACACCGACGCGGTCGATCTGACGGTCGATCAGCGGCATCGCGCGCAGGAACTGCAAATCGGCGTCGCCGCTGTTGATGCCCGGGACGATGCTGCGGCAGGTCTGGAACTGGTCCCTGAGCTGGTGCTTCCGTCCGAACGATCCGTAGCCGTAGGGATAGGCAAACGTCTCCGTCTCGATCGAGGCGTCCAGCGCCCGGAAATATCCCCGGTTGCGCATGATTTCATTGGCAAGCGATGCGACATTGAGATCGCAGGCACGGTGGTGCGAGAAGGTATGGCAACCGATCTCATGGCCGCGGCGATACAGCGAAAGCACGTCGCCGGCATCGCCGGCAGCCCAATAAGGCGTTCCGACGCCGACCAGGCCGCCCGACACATAGAAAGTGCCGCGCGCGCCATGCGCCTCGAGCAGGTCCGCCCCGTTGGTGACGGCGCTCTTGGGAAGATCGTCGAAAGTAAAGCTGACCATCGGCGTCGCGTTGCGCATCTGGAAATGACCGGCGTGCAGATGCATCGCCAGCCGATGGCTGACCTTCACCCGTGCCTCTGAGAACATCGCGTTCATGTTCAGCGCTTCCGCAGGATCACGTGATAGTCGCCGTGCCGAACATCGGTTTTTCCCGGCAGGAAGAAATTCATGACCGTGGCCGCAGCGTCGACCAGGGCTGCGAGAACCGGCTTGCGGCGGCGCATCTCCGGATAGCGCGGGCTCTCATACTGCTTGCGATAGATCATCTGCAGGCCGTGCTCTTCGGCGAAGGCGTCCAGATTCGCCGGCGTCACCAGCGGATGGAACAGCGTCGGGAACGGCGCATGGCCGGGCAACCCGGCATTGGTGTCGCCGCGGACGTGGCGGTAGAACCAGACATGGAACCAGTGCGGTGAGTATTTGGTCACGAAGCCGGACAGCGACCTTGGATTCGGCGCGCCGATCAGGATCATGCCGTTGCCTTTCAGCGACTGGCAGAAACCGAGCAGTGCGGCTTCGACGTCGGGCACATGCTCGATGACATTGTAGCAGATCACGAGATCGAAACTATCAGGCGTAAAGCGGTGGGTCTGGATATCGCCGAGGATCGCGTTTTGCGCGTAGTCGTTGTTGCGGATCTGGTCTTCGTCGATATCGACCACGGTGACGTGAGCGCGGCGCAACACGTCGAGCGGCAGGAAGCTCGTCGAGCCGCCGCCGGCCTCGTAGATCGCGAGGTCGCCCGCCGGCAGTTTTGCCTGGAGAATGCTGTGAACGGTGAGCAGGCTCTGTCGCGCCTCGCCGGGTGCCAGCGCCAGCAGCGACTGCGGAAACATCGCGGCCGCGACCGGATCGGAGGTCTCGGCAAACGCCGCTTGGGTGGAGTCGAGGGCAAATGTCTTGGTCATTTGTTCTTATCCGTTGGTGCTTGCGAATTTGGTTCGGAACATCGCGAGCCCGGTTTTCAGGCGTCCGCGAAGGCGGGAAATGTCGAACAGCCAGCACAGGGCGGCATAGGTGACGAGGCCGGCGCCGGCCAGCACGGCGCAGGCGGCGAGATCGGCGATCTGCAGGCTTCGGTCGAGCGCCGCAACCGCCAGCGCCATCACCAGCCCCGCGATCACGATCAGCGCCAGCCGGCCGAGCGGCAGCGGAATCTTGAACGCGAAGCGGCTCAGCACCAGCGCGCAGGCAAACCC
>JACDAG010000083.1 GCA_013695565.1 Bradyrhizobium sp. | reverse complement strand
TGCGTGCCCCAGGTGAATTTGCCGATCGCGGTCAGCCAGCGGCGGAAATCATGATCGACTTCGACGGTGTAGATGTGCGTCAGCACGCCTGAGGTGCCGGGCAGCGTGGTCTCGGAGATCGTGGTGTCGGAATAGAATTTGGCCGTGGTCAGCGGCGTCGCGGTCCAGGTCAATGAGGCCGAGGTCAGCAGGCCTTCGAGACGGTTGAGTCTGACGTCGACATAGTCGCGCGCGGCGTAGCCGACCGCGATTTCGCCGGTGAGCAGCCGCGAGAATTCGAAGCTGGTGCCGCCCTTGACGTAACCGCCGGTAGAATCGCGCGCATAGCCGTTGCGGTCGAGCTTGATATCATGTACGCGGCTGTCGGCCTGCGCTTCCACGAATGGCTTCACTCCCGGCAGCAGCTCGTAGCTGACGCGGCCGATGCCGCCGAACTGGTTGAAGTTGCGGTCGTCATTGCTGGTCGAGGTGCCGTCGGTGAGTTTTGAGTAGGTGTAGGCGGTGCGGTCGACGGTGGCGCCGCCGGAAACCTGCAGGCGGTTGAAATTCTGGTCGAAGCCGAAGGTGCCGCCGAACGTCGCGTAAACCGGATATCTTTGCAGGCCGGCCTGGACGTTCGGGCTACCGGGATTGTCGGTGGCCAGACGCAGCCGCGCCTGCGCGGTCAACCGCGTGTCGCGCGAGACGTCGAGGCGGCCGTCGACATGGCCGATGAAATCCGGGCGATCGACGATAACAGGCGCCGACGAAATCGTGCCATCGGTCGGCGGCGGAAAAATGTTGCCGTAACCGGTGAACGATCCGCGCAAGTCGGCCACGACAGCGTGGCGCTCCCAGTCGGACATGGCGACGAATTCCGGCGCGACCATGTAGAACGGCGAACCCTTCGGCACGGCGGTGCGGCGCGGATTGGTGTCGTAGCCGCCGGAGAGTTCGACCGCCGATTTGATCAGGAAGCTGCCGGTGTAATCGCCTACCGCGCCGAACGGATCGTCGTCGACCCTGAGCCGCTTGCGCGCAGGCTGGCCCACCACCGTGCCGGCCATCGAGGGCGGGATCGGCGTCTTGTTGGCGGTTTGCGACGGCGGAATCGAAAGCCGTAGCGGCGTATTCGACATCAGCGGCGGCGGACTGCCGGGACCCGGCGGTGGTTTCGGCCTGGCCTGCCCCGGATAGAACTTCTGCTTCTGGCGCTTGCGGTTGAGCGAGTCGTAACCGGAACTCGATGCGCCATTAGCCGCGGGCAGGCCGTAGCGCGGGATCGCGCCGATGCGCGAGGGCGCGGGCTTCTCCTTGTCGGTATCGCGCACCCTCGGATTGTTGAGAGGATCATCTTTCTCGGCGGCGGTCCGGCGCAGCGGCGATTCCGTCGATATCAGCTGGCTACTGCGGGTCGGGCTGAACAGGTCAGGCGTAACCGTCTGGGCCCCCACATCGGTCCCGGTCAGGGCGATCAGCGCGAGGCATGGCAAAACCGCGCGGAAGGCTGTCGCGCGCCTGCATCGGCCCCTTGCTGGACCCGCCATCACGATGAAAAATACTCCAACAACATCAGTCGCTTGCCGGACGAATTTCCTGCGGTCGCGGAAAACGTCATTAATGGAGTTAAAACAATTATGGTTAATGACCCGTTGAGAACCGGGGCCCGCGTCGCATCGCCAAATCGGCCGTGCTAAAGAGGGTTCGGGCGAGAAAATAGATCGACCCCCTCCTCCCTGGACTTGAGACATGGCCAATCCGAAACCGCTGATGGCAAAATCATCCGGCACCGATCCCGCCAACGCCGCCATCGAGTCAGCCCTGCGCACGCTCGATGCCGAGGCCGGCGGCGTCGCCGCGATCACCGCAGCGCTGCAATCCGACCTCCGCGCGCCGTTTGCAGCGGCGGTCGATCGCATCGGCAACGCCAAGGGCCGGCTGATCGTCACCGGGCTCGGCAAGTCGGGTCATATCGGCCGCAAGATCGCGGCGACCTTTGCCTCCACCGGCACGCCGGCGTTCTTCGTCCATGCCGCGGAAGCCAGCCACGGCGATCTCGGCATGATCACCGCCGACGACGTCATCCTGGCCCTGTCATGGTCCGGCGAGCAGCCGGAGATGCGGAACCTGATCAACTATGCGGCGCGTTTCCGCATTCCCCTGATCGCCATGACGGCGGAGCGCGAATCCTCCCTGAGCCAGGCCGCCGACGTCTCGCTGATCCTGCCGAAGGCACGCGAGGCCTGCCCACATAATCTCGCACCGACCACCTCTTCGCTGATGATGCTGGCGCTCGGCGATGCGCTGTCGATCGCGCTGCTGGAAGGGCGCGGCTTCACCTCGGTCGATTTCAGCGTGCTGCATCCCGGCGGCAAGCTCGGCGCGATGCTGAAATATACCCGCGACCTCATGCATGGCGGCAACGAGGTGCCGCTCAAGCCGATCGGAACGAAAATGTCCGATGCGATGGTCGAGATGACGGCCAAGGGCTTTGGCTGCGTCGGCATCGTCGATGGCAGCGGCCAGATCGTCGGCATCGTCACCGACGGCGATCTCCGCCGTCACATGCGGCCGGATCTGACCACCGCACTCGTCGACGAGATCATGACCCGCAATCCAAAGACCATCGGCCGCGACACGCTGGCCGGCGAGGCGCTGGAGTTGCTCAATTCGTCGAAAATCACCACGCTGATCGTCACCGACACCAACCGGCCGGTCGGAATCATCCATCTGCACGATCTGCTGCGCGCAGGCGTGGCGTAGCTAGCTTCGTAGGGTGAGCAAAGGTGCACAGCGCCGTGCCCACCACTTTTTTTAGAGACAAATGGTGGGCACGCTGCGCTTTGCCCACCCTACAATTCCCGCAATACGGCTATCTCGGAAATATTGCCGCGTTCTCCTCGAGCGGCAGCGCCAGCGCGTTCGCCAGATATGACACCGTGCGATAGAAGCCGCAGAGCTGGATGACCTCCAGGATTTTTGCGTCGTCATAATGCGCCGACAGTGCCTTGAACTCGGCCTCATCAAGCGTCGCGCGATCGTGCAACGCGTCGATGGTGGCGATCAGCACCTGTTCGGCCGCCGACCAGCAGGCGTTATTGGCATCGCCGAGCACCGTGGCGCGAACTTGCTCCTCGGTCAGATGCGCCGCTTCGGCGAACGCCGCAATGTGCACGCCCCATTCGTACTCACAGCCGGTCCGCGCGCAGGTGCGGTCGATGACGATCTCGCGCTCCCTCAGGCTGAGCGGCCCGCGGTCGAGCAGGCTGCCGGCGCGGAATTTCTCCCAGGCGCGGGCGTGGCCGGCCATGACCCGGAACAGCACCAGCGGCGGCGCGCCGCGCATGACGCGGTCGAATTCCGCCTGAATTTCGGGTGGGTAAGGCGGCTGCAACGGCGCGATCCGTGGCGTGGTCTGTGACATGACTGATACCTGTGCTACAATAATCGTAGCATGACGCTACAATATCTGTAGCAACGCGCAAGAGGCTTTCCGATGCCGAAACAGGCCCCTGCCATGAAGAAACGCGCCGTCCGTGGTTCGCGCACCGGCCGGCCCATTATGGCGCTGCTGGACCTCTTGGGCCGGCGCTGGACCTTGCGCATCCTGTGGGAGCTGCGCGAGGGACCGCTGACCTCGCGCGCGCTGCGCACCGCCTGCGACGAGGCGTCTCCCACGGTCATGCAGACCCGATTGACGGAGCTGCGCGACGCCGGCCTGATCGAACTCTTGCCGGGCGATGGCTACGGCCTGACCGCACTGGGCCGAGACCTGAAAGAGTCTCTCCTTCCCCTCCACCGCTTTGCCGAGCGGTGGAGCAAGCAAACGACAAATTAGAGCGTTTTCCAGCGAAGTGGCCACCGGTTCGTGTCAAGAAAACGCGTCAAATCAAGAATCTAGAGTCCCGTTCCGATTCTATCGGAACGGGGCTCTAGCTATCAGGTCGGGCAATTCGGCGAGCGCGCGGATGCGATAGTCGGGCTCCAGCCCGAGTTCATCCATCTGGGTGCGGATCGCCTTGAACATCGTGAGCGGCGTCACGAGGTCGGTTTTCGCACAGGCCTCTGCCATCGCCTCCGGCGTCACCCGTTCGATCCAGGCGACGTTGAGGCCGAACGCCTTGGCGCCGCAGACGTCCCACGGGTTCGAGGAAATGAACAGGACTTCGTGCGGCGGGATGTGAAGCGTGCTTTCGATCAAGCTGTAGGCATCCGGGCTCGGTTTGAATATCTTGTTGGCGTCCACACTGATGGTGGCGTCGAGCACGGCGTCGAGGCCTGAGTTCTTCACCAGCGCGCCGAGCATCTCCGGGCTGCCGTTGGAGAGAATGGCGAGCTTGTTGTCCCGCATCGCCGAGAGCGAGGCAAGCGCATCGGGATAGAGATCGAGATGCAGGTATTTGTCCATGATGCGCGCGAACGCCGCCTCGTCGTACTTCAGGCCAAGGCAGCGCAAGGTGTAGGCCAGCGACTCCCGCGTCACGACCGAGAAATCCTCATATCGCCGCATCAGCGAGCGCAGCCAGGTATACTCCAGCTGCTTGATGCGCCAGACCTGCGTGATGATTTCGCCGTAACCGGGAAAGGCCTGCTCGGTGACCGATGCCACCGCCTGGATGTCGTAGAGCGTGCCATAGGCATCGAACACGACGGCTTTGATACTCACCTGGCTTACTCTCTCCTGCCAATCGTTGCGTCGAGAAACTCGCGAAGTGCGCCGGTCGATTGGTCCGTTACTGACTGGTTGAATTCGTGATGATGCCCCGAGCGCTCGACCGGTGTCGAGAGGTTGCGGGCGTCGAAGCTGTGATAGGCGCCGGGATAGATGATGAGTTTGACCGGCGCGCCCCGGTCCTTTTGCCTTGATATCCCCCAACCGTCCCTTCCGTCTACCATCTTGCGGCACTCTTCCGCAGGCGTCACGTCATCGCGTTCGCCGATCAGGATCAGCGTCGGCACCGTCATGTCGCCCTTGAAATGACCGCACGGCGGGTAGAAGGCGATGGCAGCACGGAACTTGTTGGGCGATGCCCGTTCCACGGGGCCACGTTCGACTGACATCAGAGCCAGCCGGCCGCCGTTGGCAAAACCCCGCACGGCCACGCGCGCGGGATCGACCAATGGATCGCGCGTCAGAAAGTTCAGCGCCCGGTAGCCATCGAGGGCGAGATCATTCTGCGGGCTGTCGCCGCAGTCCTTCAGGCCGCGCGGGCCGAAGCTGTCGACGGTGAGCGCCACATAGCCCCGGGACGCAATCCGCTTTCCCCAGCGTTCATCGATCCGTGCCCAGTTTCCATTGCAACTATGCAGCAACACGACGGCAGGCGAGGGGCCGGCGTGGCCGGGTTGCCGCAGGTAACCCTGCAGCGGATGCGAACTGGCAAGCGGGCTCTCGATCTCGACGGCAATCGGCGGCGATTCAGCCGCGAGGCATTCGCTCCCGATCAGGAGTACGGCGACACAGGCAGCGATTTTGGCGAGGGTCATCACAGGCCACCATCTTGCCCGACCGTCCGCCGAGGCAGGCGTCTCCTTATATACCCAAAATCTTCCGCGCGTTGGCCTTCAACACCTTGGGCCGGATCTCGTCACGGATATCGAGTTTGGCAAAATCCGCCAGCCAGCGGTCCGGCGTGATCACCGGCCAGTCCGAGCCGAACAGCATCTTGTCCTGCAGGATGGAGTTGATGTAGCGCACCAGGATCGGCGGGAAATATTTCGGCGACCAGCCGGAGAGGTCGATGTAGACGTTCGGCTTGTGGGTCGCGACCGACAGCGCCTCTTCCTGCCAGGGGAACGACGGATGGGCGAGGATGATCTTCAAATCGGGGAAATCTGCCGCGACGTCGTCCATGTACATCGGGTTGGAATATTTCAGCCGCATGCCCATGCCGCCGGGCATGCCGGATCCGACGCCGGTCTGGCCGGTGTGGAACAGCGCGATCGCGCCGCCTTCATTGATCGCCTCATAGAGCGGATAGGCCATGCGGTCATTGGCGTAGAAGCCCTGCATGGTCGGATGGAATTTGAAGCCGCGGACGCCGTATTCCTCGATCAGCTTGCGCGCCTCGCGCACGCCGAGCTTGCCTTTGTGCGGATCGATGCTGACGAAGGGGATCAGGACATCGAGATGGTCGGAGGCGACTTCCAGCATCTCGTAATTGTTGTAGCGGCGGAAACCGGTCTCGCGTTCGGCGTCGACCGGGAAGATCACGGCCGCGATTTTCTTGGAGCGGTAATAGGCCGCGGTTTCCGGCACCGTCGGCGGATGCTTGTGCGGCGACTTGAAATAATCGGCCATCTGCGCCTGGAAATCGTCATAGCCGTCGTCGCCATGCATGCCGCAGGGCTCTTCGGCGTGGGTGTGGATGTCGATCGCCACGACGTCGTCGATATTGGGCAGGGTGAGCTTGGCCATTTGGGGTTCCCGGCGGCTTGATTTTTCGGTCCGATAAATTGATTATACTATATAACAAATTCCGCAAGGCGGCAGAAACTTAAAACGCGGAAAAGCAGGCGGAAAAACAAGGAGGATGCCATGGCGCAAGCGGAGGCCTTCGAGACCGATTTCTGGAAAGACGCCAATCTGCGCAAAGTCTGGGACGACATCGTCCCCGGCGCGCCGCGCAAAACCATCCCCTACACGCTGACCAAGGAAGCGATCGAGCTTTACTGCAGGTCGGTCGGCGAGGATCACCCGATCTATTTCGACGAGGCCTATGCGAAAACCACCCGTTATGGCGGGCTGATCGCGCCGCCCTCGATCCATATCCTCCTGATGTTTTCCTGCACGCCGGCGGATGACTGGATGCGCAGTCCGGGCACCCTCAATGCCGGGCAGTCATGGAGCTATAACATTCCGGCGCGGCCGAACGATGTCATTACGCTGCAGGCCCGCGCGCTCGACAAATTCATCAAGCGCGAGCGGCTGTTCGTGGTGCACGACAATGTCTTCTTCAACCAGCATGGCGAGGTGATCTGTTCCGGCCGCGGCCAGACCATCCGGCCGGCATAGGGGAGGCGATCATGACCACCACATTCGAAGATCTGAACGCGGGCGATGCCATTGACGGGCCGAAATTCGCGGTCAGCCGCGAATCCATCCGTTTGTTCTGCGATGGCTCGCTCGATTACAATCCGTTGCATCTCGACGACGACTACATGAAGGGCAATTTCGGCAAGACCAATTTCGGCGGCATCATCATGCATGGCATGAACAATTTCGGACTGATCTCGCGGATGCTGACCGATTGGGCCTATCCGGCCGGCGCCATCCACCGGCGGCTGGAAACGCGATGGGTCAAGCCGGTGAAGCCCGGCGATACCATCCAGCCGACGGGCATCGTCAAATCGAAGCAGGTGACCAAAAACTCGCGCTGGGTGCTGATCGACGTCATGGTGCGCAACCAGAACGACGAGAAGGTCGCGACCGGCGAGGCGATGGTGGAATTCCCGAACTAGCGCGGGGTGAGATCAGGCCGTGAACCATAAATCTGCTGGGCGGGCGGCTTGCGAAGTCCAGTATGCGCTGGAAGCGGACAGTTGCGGAAGCCGGCCAGCCCAATTCGAACGCCGCGTCAGTCAGGGAGGCCTAGCTTTCCAAGGTTTGCGGCCATCCGCTCCATGACAGCGGGAGAAAATACCATCGCTTCCCTGATTCTTGACATCGTCAGGTCCGGATAAAAACGCATCACCTCCGCAAAGGCTTGCTTGGCCTCGTAGACCCGGCCGGCTCCTGACAGTGACGATGCCAGGTTGCGGTATATCCAGCTGGCGTTCGGCCTTTCCTCGAGCGCGCGCCGGTAGAACGCCGCTGCCTGGTCGTAGTCCTGCGCCACCTCATGGGCCGACGCTATCCCGACATAATTATTGAAATTCATGGGATCGATCGGACTCAGGCGCAGGGCGCGTTCGAAATTCACAATCGCCTTTTCAGACCGATCGGCATAAGCCTCGAGCCATCCGAGCCTGGTCCAGGCCCATGCCGCGTTGGGATCGAGTGCGACGGCACGCTCCAGCAACACGCGCGCGGTGCCGTGGTTACGCACAAAGGTATGAATCGCGCCGAGGACAGCCAGGATAAATGGATCGTCGCCGCTCATTTCTGCTGCCCGCTCCGCGAGCGATCGCGCAATGGCCTGACTCGCCGCAATGTCATCCGCCCAATTGTAGACCGAGCGCTGGGCGTGACACCAACCGGCAAGCGACAAAGCCAGCGGGTATTGAGGATCGATCGCCAGCGCCTGTTCGAGCAATTCCAGCGCTTTGGCGCTCTCTTCTTTCTCGAGCGCCCATACATGAGGCATCGCTCTCATCGTATAGTCGTAGCTGCCCAGGTCTTGTGGTCGTTTGCGTCGCGACCGCTCGATCTCGGCAACGCGGATCGAGGGCTGCAGGGCGCCCGCCACCTGCTCCGTTATTCGGTCCTCGAGATCGAAGAATTCGTCGATGCCGCCGTCAAAACGTGAACTCCAGACGTGCGCGCCCCCCTCCGTCTCGATCAATTGAACAATAATGCGGAGGCGGTTGCCGGCTTTCTGCACGCTTCCCTCAAGCAGATAGGCGACGCCCAATTCCTTGCCAACGTCGCGCGCATTGGTCGCACGACCCTTGTAGGTGAATGCCGAAGTGCGCGCGATGACGAAGAAAGAGCGAATACACGAAAGCGCCGCGGTAATCGCTTCGACTATTCCGTCAGCGAGGTAATCCTGACCCGGCTCGGCGGACATGTTGTCGAAGGGCAAGACGACAATGGACGGTTTGTCGGGGAGCGTCAGGTTCTGAACCCGTGTCGGAGTGGCACGGATTGCAGAGGCAGCCTCGCCGGTCAGCCGTAGGTGCCACGCGCGCATCGGTTCGGCGATATTTTTTAGATTCTGCTCTCCGAGATCGTCGAAGGCGATATCGATCTTGCCGCGAATTTGCCGGTGCGCATCGTCGGAGATGCAGACGCCACCTGGCTCGGCGATTCCCTCGAGGCGCGCGGCGATATTCACGCCGTCGCCGAAAATATCGTTGTCGTCGATGATGATGTCGCCGACGTGAATGCCGATGCGAAATTCGATCCTGAGTTCCTGTGGCACGTCGGTGTTTTGCAGGGCCATCCCGTGCTGGACCTCGACCGCACAGCGCGCCGCGTCGACGGCACTGGCGAATTCGACCAGCATGCCGTCGCCGGTGGTCTTGACGATGCGACCGCGGTGCGCGGCGATCCCGGGATCGACAAGCGTCTTTCGGAACGACTTGAGCTGCGCGAGAGTGCGTTCCTCGTCGCGACCCATCAGCCGGCTATAGCCGGCGACATCCGCCGCCAGCACAGCCGCCAGTCGCCGCTCCACGCGTTCGCCGGGCAAAAAAGTTCCCTGAATCGGTGAGAAACTACCTCCCGTCAGCAAAGCATAGGCGGTGGCTTATAGGCTAGGCAGAATGTCAAAACGTGTCCATTTGCCGCCCTGCGGTGCGCGGCATTCCGCTTGGCACCATCGATTGCTGGAAAAGCTGAATCCGGCTAGCGTCCAAGCGATACTCAGCGTGACACGATTGCAGCCGCAACTTTGCACATCACAAGCTACGCAATGTCGGGAAAATTCAGTATGGGACGGAAATACCAAAGTATCGTCGAAACAATTGGCAACACGCCGGTGGTGCGGATCAATCGTCTTGCGCCGCAGGGCATTAATCTTTTTGTAAAGATTGAAGCTTTCAATCCGCTTGGTTCAGTGAAGGACCGGTTGGCTCTCGGGGTCATTGAGGCGGCCGAAAAGTCCGGAGAACTCAAGCCCGGTCAAACGGTCGTCGAGGCGACCAGCGGAAACACCGGTATTGGGCTTGCCATGGTCTGCGCAGCCAAGGGATACCCGTTGGTGATTACCATGGCAGAGCCGTTCAGTGTCGAGCGCCGCAAGCTCATGCGGTTTCTTGGTGCCAAGGTCATCGTAACGCCCGCCGCCGAGCGCGCCGTTGGCATGATCAACAAGACCATCGAGCTTGCCAAGGCCCACGGCTGGTTCATGACCCGGCAGTTCGAGAATGAAGCCAATCCCGATTATCATTCGCTCACCACGGCGCGTGAGATACTCGACGATTTCTCGGGAGAGCGGTTGGATTATTGGGTCACCGGTTACGGAACGGGCGGCACATTGAAGGGCGTCTCGCGGGTGCTGGCCAAGGAGCGTCCGGAAACCAGGATCGTAGTTTGCGAGCCATCGGATGCGCCACTGCTGGTCAGCGGCACCGCGCAGTCGCGGAACGCTGACGGTACCCCGGCGGCGCCGCATCCGGCATTCAAGCCGCATCCGCTGCAGGGCTGGACACCGGATTTCATCCCCAAGCTCACCGACGATGCCGTCGCTATGAAGGTCATCGACCGCATTCTGTCGATCTCCGGCGCTGATGCGATCCGCTGCAGCAA
Organism: Bradyrhizobium sp.; assembly: GCA_013695565.1. Lineage (GTDB taxonomy): Bacteria > Pseudomonadota > Alphaproteobacteria > Rhizobiales > Xanthobacteraceae > Bradyrhizobium. The sequence continues at coordinate 7,155 of JACDAG010000083.1, read as the reverse complement.
GGATCTAGCGACACAGGAGGGTATCTTTGTCGGCATCACCTCAGGAGGGACGTTTGCCGGCGCGCTCAAGGTTGCAGCCGAGGCGGAGAAGGGAGCCAATATTCTCTGCATGCTTCCCGACACCGGCGAGCGCTATTTGAGCACGCCGCTTTTTGCTGACGTATCAGCCGACATGAATGAAGAGGAGCTTCGTATCTCCCGCTCCACGCCCAGCGGGCAGCTCAATTTGAGCTGAAACGTTGTCGGACAAAGCTTATTCAGGGACACCGGTCGAGCCGCGTGTTGTCAGCTTGCTTCCCGCCGCCTGCTTTGCCAGATGCGCGCTCGGCGGCACGACGTCGCTCGCCAATCCCATCCACGCCAGAAAGCGGATGGTGAGCCAGGTGTTGTCCATCTCCCACCAGCGATGGCCATGGCGCGCCGAGCGAGGATCGGCGTGGTGGTTGTTGTGCCAGCCTTCGCCGTTCGAGATCAGGCCGACGATCATGTTGTTGCGGCTGTCCTCGTCGGTCTCATAATTCCGGTAGCCCCATACATGCGTCACCGAATTGATGGCCCAGGTGATGTGCCAGACCAGCACGGTGCGGACGAAGACGCCGAACAGGAGAATGCTGAGGCCCGTCTGCGTTGCATCGGCCGGCGTCGCGCCAAACAACAAGGCCATGGCGAATCCGGCGGCGAAGAACAGCGGCATTTGGATGAGATTGATCCAGACCAGCCAGCCATGGCGTTCGAGCGCAACATAGAAGCGGTCGCGCAGGATGTCCTTGGCGTAGCGTTCGTAGATCCCGAGCCGCGACAATTCCGGCTGATGCACCAGGATCCAGCCGATATGGGCCCAGAAGAAACTCGCGAGCGGGCTATGCGGGTCCGGCTGCTGGTCGGCGAATTGATGGTGGCGGCGATGGATCGCGACCCAGCGCGCCGGCGTTTCCTGCAGGCAGGACATCGCAATCACCACCATCGCATGCTCGAGCCATTTCGGGCATTTGAGGCCGCGATGGGTGAGCAGCCGGTGATAGCAAAGGTTGATGCCGAACAGCCCGCACAGATGCGTGCCCAGGATCGCGACGATCAGGCCGCTCCAGCTGAAATAGCCGGGCAGGAACGCCAGCAGCGCGAGGCCGTGGTAGGTGCCGATTGCCAGAATATAGGGCCAGTTGAGCTGATAGGGCAGCACGCCGGCCGGCAGCGGCAGCCCGGCGCTTGCGGGCATGTTGGTGGGCTCGTCAGAGCTCAGTACCGCAGTCTTGAGTGTTGTCCGGGGAGCGGTCGTCATAAGGAGGTCGGTTCCATTCTGCGGAAAGGCGCCGCCGGCGACGCCGGGAGCGATTCCTAATATACGTTTCAAAGCTGTGCCAGGGTCCGAATTCTGAGACTAATTGACGCTACATTTTTGAGGAAAATAGCTGGGAAATCAGCCGAATAGCGGTTCCTCTAGTCGGATTGGGCGGATTTCGCCGGGTTGATTGACATTCTCCCCTGCGATGGCTTAGAAACCGCCCCGTCCCGGGCGGTTTGGCCGCTGTCGGGATAAATCTCATTTTGCCACTTTCGGGTAGTGCAGGTTCGGCCTCCATCACGGCCTTTCAAAGCATCAGGATTGTCCCATGAAGGTCCGTAACTCGCTGAAATCGCTGCGCGGTCGCCACCGCAACAACCGTCTGGTCCGCCGCAAGGGCCGGGTTTACGTGATCAACAAGGTGCAGCGCCGCTTCAAGGCCCGTCAGGGCTGAGGCTGGCTTTAGCCTTTCGATTTCGTCTCGCGATTCCGTCCCGATTTCGTCTCGCTTCACAGGTCTTTGACGAGTTGCTGCTTTGCAGCGGGATTTTGCACGTCTAGACTTGGCCTATGGCCCTGAGATTCCCGATAGCCAGCAACTGCCGGATCGCGATCCTCGTCGCCGCTGTCATGACAGCCGTGCCGGTCATGGCGTTTGCCCAGAACGACCCGCGGGTCATTCCACCCCCCAAGAGCCAAAAGAAGCTGCCGGAAGCGCCGAGCAAATTGCCCAAGGTCGGCGCCGATCGGACGCGCGGCCTGGACTTCCTGTTCGGCGCGCTGAAGGCAGCACCTGACGAGGCCAGCGCCAAGCATGTCGAGGCGCGGATCTGGGCACAGTGGATGCAAACCCCAAGCGACACCGCGGCGCTGCTGATGGTGCGCGCCAAGGCGGCGATGGACGCGCAGAAGGCCGACGTTGCGCTCAAGCTACTGGATGCCGTGGTCAAGCTGCGCCCCGATTATGTCGAGGCCTGGAACCGGCGCGCGACGCTTTACTACCTGAAGAATGACTATGCGCGTTCGCTCGAGGACATCCGGCAGGTGCTGATCCGCGAACCGCGCCATTTCGGCGCGCTGGCCGGGCTCGGCATGATCATGCAGGACATCGGCGAGGAAAAGCGTGCACTGGAGGCGTTCCGCAAGGCGCTCGCCGTCAACCCGTACCTCGAAAAGTTGCCGGACCTGGTCAAGACGCTGACCGAAAAGGTCGAAGGCCGCGATATCTGATTCAATCAGAACTGACTCGCTTTAAGGCGATTAACCCTGTTTCCCGACAGGCCGGAACGTTTCCCGCCAACGCATTATTATCGGCCGTCAGCTTTTGTCAGGAGCGAAGCCATGAAATCATTGCTGCTGGCCGGCGCGATGATCATCGCCGCCGGTATTACCGTTTTCGCACAAAGTGGCCATTGGGTGGTCGGCAATCGCGCGACCAGCAAATGCGAAATCGTCACCAGCAATCCCGTCATCAACGCACAAGTCGGCGGAGACATCTGGTTCGGGAGCGGACCCTACCAATCGCTCGACGATGCCAAGCTTGCGCGCTCGAACCTCAGCGCTTGCCCGAAGGAGGAAGAGCCGGCTCCCGCCGGAGCGGCGGGCGAGAACAAATAGAGCGTTTTCAAGCGAAGTGGATGCCGGTTCGCGTGAAGAAAACGCGTCAAAACAAGAGTCTTTAGAGCGTTTTCAAGCGAAGTGGATACCGGTTCGCGCCAGGAAAACGCGTCAAAACAAGAGTCTCCGGCGTTTTCAAGCGAATTGGATACGGTTCGCACCAGGCAAACGCGTCAAAACAAGCGCCTAGTGCAGCAGATTGCTGCCGCGGGCCATGCCTTCGAGACCTGCCGCGGCGTAGAACTGTGCCAGTTCGGCCTCCAGTTGCTCGTTGACGAGTAGCAGCGCCTTCAGCGCGCCGCGGATGTCGCCATTGCAGGTCGCCACGATCTGGTCGATGGCCGCTTCGCTGAGGTCGGAAATCATGGAAAGTCCTCCAATTGTACCGTGGAACAAGTTGTGGTCTCCGCCTGCGTTCCTGTGGATTTCGGGTACAAGTTCAGGTGTCGGCCACACCTCGATCAGACACGTCGGCACATGGCGAAAGTGTTAGCGTGACTGTATAAAAAGCCCGATGACATCAGTATGACCCCGCTATCCACAGGGGGGCACCTGCTGTGGAAAACCCCGAAACCGGCGCCCATTCCGGCCGTATCTCGTTGGTGCCAAAGATCATTCGGACATTTTCAATGGTGGTAACGATTGTCGTGGCGGCGCTGGCGATCCTGGCGCTGGTCACGCAGGCCGGGGTTTGGCTGGTGCAGCGGGCCCATCCCGCCCAGGGCCGGATGATCGAGGTCGCCGGGGCATCCCTTCATGTCGTCGATATCGGCCCGCGCGATCCGGCCGGTCCGCCCATCGTGATGCTGCATGGCGCGAGTGCCAACCTCGAAGTGATGCGGCAGCCGGTCGGCGAGCGGCTTGCGAAAAACCACCGCGTGATCCTGATCGATCGGCCCGGGCATGGCTGGAGCACGCGCGCCAATCTCGAGGACTCAACGCCCGCGGTTCAGGGCCGGATGATCGACGAGGCGCTGGCGAAGCTCGGCGTCGGCCGTGCGATCTTCGTGGTGCATTCCTGGGCCGGCGCGCTCGGCGCGCGCATGGCGCTGGATTATCCCGAGCGCGTCGCCGGCATGGTGATGCTGGCGCCCGTCGCCTATCCCTGGACGGGCGGCGTCGGCCGCTACAACAAGATCGTAGCTATGCCGGTGATCGGCCCGTTGCTGGCGTATACGATTACGCTGCCGCTCGGCACATTCCTCCTCGGTCCCGGCGTCCGCGGCGCGTTCCTGCCGCAAACGGCCCCGGATGGCTACGTCGAAAACAGCGCAACTTCGTTGCTGCTGCGCCCGCGCGAATTCCTCGCCAACGCGCGCGATCTGGTGACGCTGAAGGCTGAAGTCGCCGAACAGGCGCCGCGCTATGCCGCCATCAAGGCGCCGATCACGATCATTGCGGGTGACGTGTCCGACAAGACGGTGTCGACCCACATCCATTCGCGCCCGCTGGCGGCGACCGCACCCAACGCCAAACTGATCGTGCTGCCCGGGCTCGGTCACATGGTGCAGAATGCGGTGCCCGATCTCGTGATCTCGGAGATCGAGGCGATGATTGGCGGCATGGCGCAGAACACGGCGGCCGCCGCGAATTGAGATCGCGGCAGGGCGGTTACTTCGTCTTGCCGTCCTTGTCGTATTGCGCGAGGAACGCCCAGAGGTCGTTGGCCTCTTTCTCGTTCTTGATGCCGGCGAACACCATCTTGGTGCCGGGAATCTTCGCCTTCGGCTCCTTGATGTATTCGAGGAATTGATCCTTGCCCCAGGTAATGCCTGAATTCTTGTTGGCCTCCGTATAGGAATAGCCTTCCGCGATGCCGGACTTGCGGCCGTCGAGCCCATTCAGCTCCGGGCCGACCTTGTTCTTGGCGCCTTCGCCGATCGCATGGCAGGCCATGCATTTGTTGAACGAGGACTTTCCGGCGGCGGCGTCCTGCGCCGGCGCGCCTGACGCTGAAATCAATGCGGTGACGACAACCAGCGAACTCAAGATCGGTGTTTTCATGTGGTGCTCTTCGTCTCTTCCCTAGAGGTCGGTTGCTTTTGGCAGGCTCGCTTGGATTGGACAAGCCACGAAACTTTGACAGGTTCCTGCATGGCGGGCTTGTCCGAGAGCGAACTTGAGCCTTCGCAGGCGGCCATCCGACTTTGGTGTGGCCTACCCAAGTGCGCCCAGACGTGCTTGATTTGCCGCGACAAATCGATCACGCGCTTAGGCCCTGGAGGAAACGCATGGCCATTATGATGCCGGCTTCCGATCAGGCCGTTCTGGATCGCCGCGACGCCATTGTGGCCGCCTTGCGCGCGATCGTGCCGGGCGAGGGTGTGATCGATTCGGCCGCCGAAATGCTCCCTTACGAGTCCGATGGCCTGATGGCCTATCGCCAGCCACCGATGGTCGTGGTGCTGCCCGACACCTCAGAACAGGTCTCCAGGGTCCTGAAATATTGCTGCGAGCAAGGCATCAAGGTGGTGCCGCGTGGCTCCGGCACCTCGCTGTCCGGCGGCGCGCTGCCGCTGGCCGATGGCGTGCTGCTGGGGCTCGGCAAATTCAAGCGCATCCGCGAGATCGATTTCGACAACCGTGTGGTGGTGACTGAACCCGGCGTCACCAATCTCGCCATCAGCCAGGCGGTGGCGCATGCGGGATTCTATTACGCGCCCGACCCGTCGTCGCAGATCGCCTGCTCGATCGGCGGCAATGTCGCTGAAAATTCCGGCGGCGTGCACTGCCTGAAATACGGCATGACCACCAATAACGTGCTGGGCTGCGAAATCGTGCTGATGTCAGGCGAAATCCTGCGCATCGGCGGCAAGTCGGCCGAAAACAGCGGCTACGATCTGATGGGCATCATCACCGGCTCCGAGGGCCTGCTCGGCGTCATCACCGAGGTCACGGTGCGGATCCTGCAGAAGCCCGAAACGGCGCGGGCGCTGATGGTCGGCTTTGCCGAGGTCGAGGCCGCCGGCGAATGCGTGGCCCGCATCATTGGCGCCGGGATCATCCCGGGCGGCATGGAGATGATGGACAAGCCCGCGATCCACGCCGCCGAAGCCTTTGTCCATGCCGGCTATCCGCTCGACGTCGAGGCGCTTCTGATCATCGAGCTCGATGGTCCCGGGGTCGAGGTCGATGAATTGATCGGCCGCGTCGAGGCGATCGCAAAGGGCTGCGGCTCGACCACGCTGCAGATTTCCACCTCGGAGGCCGAGCGCAACCTGTTCTGGGCCGGCCGCAAGGCGGCGTTTCCGGCCGTAGGACGTATTTCGCCGGACTATCTCTGCATGGACGGCACCATTCCGCGCGGTGCGCTGCCCAAGGCCCTGGCGCGAATCCGCGACCTCTCGGTCAAATACGATCTGCGGGTCGCCAACGTGTTTCATGCCGGCGACGGCAATCTGCATCCGCTGATCCTCTATGATGCCAACCAGCCCGGCGAGATGGAGCGGGCCGAGGCGTTCGGCGCCGATATCCTGCGCTGCTGCGTCGAACTCGGCGGCGTGCTGACCGGCGAACACGGCGTCGGTATCGAGAAACGCGACCTGATGCCGGAAATGTTCAGCGAGATCGACCTCAACCAGCAGCAGCGGCTGAAATGCGCGTTCGACGCCCAGGGCCTGCTCAATCCCGGCAAGGTGTTTCCGACCCTGCATCGCTGCGCCGAACTCGGTCGCGTGCATGTCCATGGCGGCAAGCTCGCCTTCCCCGAACTTCCGCGATTTTGAAGCAGGCGCACGTGGACACTCCAAGAGTACGTGACGCCCAAGACGTCGAGCAGGTGGTGCGGGCGGCGATCGCCAGCGAGCAGCCGCTGGAGATCATCGGCCATGGCACCAGGCGCGCGATCGGCCATCCGATGGCGACCAATGCGGTGCTCGACCTGTCGGTACTCAATGCGGTCACCGCCTATGAGCCGAACGAGTTGATCATCACGGTACAGGCGGGCGCGCCCCTTGCCGATGTGCAGTCGTTGATCGACAGCAAGAACCAGCAATTCGCCTTCGAACCGGTCGACACTTCAGCGCTGCTGGGCGTCTCCGGTGCCGGCACCATCGGCGGCATGATCGGCGTCGGCCTGGCCGGCCCGCGCCGTATCCGGGCCGGCGGCGCCCGCGATCATCTGCTGGGGGCGCATGCGGTGTCCGGTTTCGGCGACAGTTTCAAAACCGGCGGCCGGGTGGTGAAGAACGTCACGGGCTACGATCTCTGTAAATTGCTGGCGGGGTCATGGGGCACGCTCGCTGTCATGACGGAAG
>JACDAG010000081.1 GCA_013695565.1 Bradyrhizobium sp. | reverse complement strand
GCCACGGTGACGGCGAGAATCGTCAGATAGTGCGCGAGCGGCGGGACATCGCCGAGCAGTGGATTGCGAATGATCTCGATGAAATAGAACAGCACGTTGTATTCGACGAGAAACTGCCGGTCGCTGGCGATTTGCCGGTAATTCCAGAACACCGGCGTCACGAAGAACGCGAGCTGCATCAGATTGCGCACGATCAACTCGACGTCGCGGTACCGCGCGCAAATGAAGCCGAGCACCATCACGACCCAGAACCCGTTGACAAACAGCAGGATGATCCCGGGGATCGCGAGCAGGCTGGTCCAGCCGACCGGCACCAGCAAGAACACAACGCCGATCAGATAGATGATGCTGTGATGGCCGAAGGTGATCATGATCTTGAAGACGGTTCGCCCGACATAAAGGCCAAGGCCGAGCGTCGAATTGCTGAGATACCCGGCGTTCCTGACGAACACGCCGCCGCCTTCGATGATCAGCGCCGATATCGCCGACCAGACGATGATGCCGAGGCCGACATAGGCGATGATGTCGGTGACGCTGCTGCCGAAGATCGCCGATGAAACGACGCTGAGGCCGAGCAGCATCACGAGGACGTTCAGCGTCTCCCAAAACGGGCCGATTCTCGACCGCCGATACTGACAGACCGTATCGAGCCACGCCCAGTTCAGCGCATTGCGCAAACTGTTCAAGGTCTCCCGGATCGCTAACGCCGCGGGATGCGGTTCTGATATCGGCTTTACCAGGGTTGGGACCAAGACGACTCCTGACTCCGCGCAACATGGCGAGCCGCGTCAGGCTTGAATCCTGAGTGTCGGCCGACATGTGACCAGAAGGGTTCCATGGGTTTTGCCACGCTCGCAGGCACTGAGCCAGCCGCATTTTTCGTGCGCTCGGTGAGAACGCATCGACGCGTTATTTTTTCGGATTCAATGGCTGGCCAGGGGCGGCCCGGCTTCGCTTACGATGGGGCTTGCCTGGCCCGCCTTCGCGCAATGCGGAGAGCCTTGCAAAATTCTTGCACGGGCCAGGTTCGAAGCCTCAACCCCCTTTCCTTCCCAACAGCGAGACCTTGATTGCTGCACTTTTGGCCGCGAGCCGGACGTTCCGCGAAATGGCCGAGCGGCAAATTGAAACGGGCGTGCGACAGGGGAGCCGGATAGATAGAAACGGTTCTCGGAAGCGCGGGGCCTTTAGTTCGTGGGTCAGCAAAACCTTAAAAAACTTTTGTGGTCAACCACTTGACGAAGCAGCAGCCTTTTTTACGGACCTTGCATTCCCAAACGTGGAAACGGATCCGGATCAAATTCGAGGCACTCGGCGTCGCCGAACCCGCGCCGGCGCGCCCCTGCTTCGTAGCTGACCGGTACACTCGCCGGCTGAGTGTACCGGTGAGATCGAAATGAGTTGAGATATTCAGATCATCGCAGGCGGTTTCACCGTCAGGGGCGATTGATCATGCGAGCCACCCAGATTTCTCCTCTCGATTTGACTGATGAACGGCTGATTACACGCCGGCAGCTGCAGCAAATTTTCCCCGTCTCGACGACAACGATCTGGCGCCTAGAAAAGAGTGGTCGCTTGCCGAAGCACGTGACGATTGGCGGCCTTAATTTCTGGCGTGCGGTCGAGGTCCACGAATACCTGAGCCGGGCAACATGAAAACCCCGGACACTCGCAAGCTTCCCTGGTTGAAGTTTTACCCATCGGATTGGCGCGCAGACACGGCCCTCCGAATGTGCTCGCTCGCGGCACGCGGATTGTGGATGGAGATGCTTTCCATCATGCATGAAGCCGACCCGCGCGGCTCGTTGCTGATCAACGGCAACCCCATAAGCGCCAAGCAACTCACCAGCCTGTGCGGGGCACCGCTTCGCGAAACGGTAGCACTCTTACATGAACTTGATGCTGCTGCTGTTTTCAGCCGCGCCGAGAACGGGACAATCTTTTCTCGCCGGATGAAGCGCGACGATGAAAAAGCGGCGCTTGATAAGGCCAACGGCAAGAGCGGAGGTAACCCCGACCTCAAAGGGGGGCTTAACCCGGGCCTTAACGGGGGGGTTAACCCCCGGGATAAGGCCCAGAGTCCAGAGTCCAGATGCCACAAGCCAGAACCTAAGGAGAGAACGCGCGCAGGTGCGCTTGCGGCTCCTTGGAATGATGCCGATCGCGAACGGTTTTGGGCAGCATTCCCAAACAAGATCGGCAAAGCCGACGCCATGAAAGCCTTCGACAAAGCCACGACAAAGGTCACGCCGGAGGTGATGTTTCCGGCGCTCAATCGCTACGCGAACAAGAACGACGACCGACCGTTCTGCAACCCCTCAACATGGCTCAACCAGGAGCGTTGGCTCGATCAGCCAGCGGTGAACAATGTCAAATACCGACCTTCAGCTCAGAAAACCTCCGGTGCTGATGCAATCCTTGCCGTCGCGACTCGCAAAGCTCGCGAGCTCGATTGGAACGACACAATGGCCGGGACAGCCGGAGAGGCTGAATTTGCCCTCGGGAGTCGTTTTGTCGAACCAGGACCGTGCGGAAATCAGCGCGCGCCTCAACGGGCTGACCGAGATAATTACGGGCTCGAACCTGTCGCCGAGCGCGGCGGCGAAGGCGAGGTTGGCTCTCTTGACCCGAATGATGATGGCATTGGCGGTGGGCAGCATGTCTGAGGCGGCGGCAGCAGCACGGGCCTACATGTACGAAGTGGCGCTTTCGGATGTCCCGCCCTGGGCAATCGATGCGGCCATCGAGCGATGGGCAAAGGGTGACGTACCCGAATTAGGAATGGGTTTTCTGAATTTCTCGTTTACGCCGTCACCGGCGATCCTGCGCAAGATTTGCATGCTCGAATTGCAGCCCTACCAGGATGAGGCCCTTAAACTCACGCGGCTGTTGAAGGCGATCGCCATCGAACGCGCAATGGACAGCTCGCCAATCGCGCCCGAAGTCAAATCGGACAGCGGTCGGATTACGATGCGACGCATGTGAGTGCAGAAACCAAGAACGACCTCCCCTCCCATACACCGTCATACACCGGGGGGGGTCCAAAAATTTCGAGGACAACCCCATGAACAAGACCGGTTTCAACGAGTGAAACAGATGAATGAGACGAAACACTGCGGAGCCCGCACTCGCGGCGGCCAACCATGCCGCTGCCCCGCGATGCCCAACGGAAAATGTCGCATCCACGGCGGCCTCAGCCCAGGCGCACCCCGTGGGACTGCCAATAGCAACTACCGCGGTGGCTTCTGGACGCGCGACGCCGTGGAAGAGCGCAAATTCATCCGATCGCTAGTCAAGGGAGACTTGGTCGACAAGCTATGAGCAAATCTGAAAACCCTCCAACCACAACATGCCGGCCCCGGCGGACGTCGCGCGCGAAGATCAAGATCGATGGGATCCAAGGCAACGTCGTGTCGTTTAGCTCGCCGGGTCCAACCGACTTGGTGTGGCGAAAGCACCTCAAGACGGCTTTTGGCACGGTTTCCGACGAATTTGTCGATATGGCCCTCCATCACTTGGAGCGCGCCGCCCGGATGCCCGGCGACATTGCCTCGGACATGGCGATCAACGGCGCTATTGCGATGATTGCTGGCTTTGCCCCCAAAAACGAGATGGAAGCCGCCTTGGCGCTGCAAGCGACCTGCACTCATATGGCGGCGATAGCTGTGATGTCGAGGATAGGCGGCGCCGCAGGCGGTCCTCAACGGTTGCCAGGCTTGGCATCGGCAACGGCCAAGCTGTTGCGCGCCTATTGCATTCAGGTCGAGACATACCGGCGCCTACGCGGCGGCGGCGAGCAGAAAATCATCGTCAAGCATGTCACCGTCAACGACGGCGGCCAAGCCATCGTAGGCGCGGTAAGTTCGCGGTCGAGCGATAAATGAGCCGCACCCCGGCCCGCCACCACCAAGCTGATGTTGCGCCCTGCGTGCGGCAAAGCAGGTTGGCGCGGGCTCGGTGCGGCTTCTCACCGACGGCACCATCAGAATCGACCTGCAGCCCGAACCGGCAGGGGACAAGCCCGAAAACGAGGTTGTATACGAGCGGGAGATTGTCCTTTGATCCCCGACATGCCCCGCCCCCGCCCGCCTCATCTGCAGCACGAGCGCACCCGCCACGGCAATTACGTGTGGGTGGTGCGCATCGGCAAGGGCCCGCGCACGCGGATCAAGGCCGCCTACGGCACCCCGGGGTTCGACGCCGAGTACCAAGCCGCCATCACCGGGCAGCCGCTGGCGACGAAGCCCGGCGCCTCGAAGGCGTCGCTGCAATGGCTGTGGGTCAGTTACCGGGAGACCGGTGCCTGGACATCGCTGGCCCTCTCGACCCGCCGCCAGCGCGAGAACATCATGCTGCACGTCTTGAAGGATGCTGGCGCCAAGCCATACGCGGCGATCGGCCCGCAGAACATTCAGGACGGCCTCGATCGCCGATCCAAGACGCCGGCCGCCGCCCGCAACTTCCTCGACACGATGAAGGGCCTGTTCCGCTGGGCGAAGAAGCGCAAGCACGTCAAGATCGACCCGACCGCCGACGCCGACATTGAGGCACCGAAGCGGAAGAAGGGCAAAGGCTTTCCGGCATGGACCCGCGAAGATGTCGAGACCTATCGCCGCCGCTGGCCGCTCGGCACCCGTCAATATGTCTGGCTCGACGTGCTGCTCTATACCTGCCCGCGCCGCGGCGATGCCGCCATCATCGGCCGCCAGCACGAGAAGGACGTCACGTACGAGGACGGAAC
>JACDAG010000075.1 GCA_013695565.1 Bradyrhizobium sp. | reverse complement strand
TAAAACCTGAAACGCGCGCCGAATTCATTGCGGCAGCGACCGCCTGCATCGCGGAAACCCGCAAGGAGCCGGGCAACATTGCCTATGATCTGCACGAGAGCGTCACCGACCATTCGAAGATGGTGTTCGTGGAGCAGTGGGAAAACATGGAGGCGCTGGGGCCGCACCGGGCCGCGGAGCACATGAAGACCTTCGGCCGCGTCGCGGTCAAATGCATGAGCGCGCCTCCGAAGATCGAATACATCACCCCCGAAAAAGTCGAAACCCGCTAATCAAGAAAAGCAAGGGAGAAAATCATGATCTATGTCGTCGCCACCACGCCGATGAAGCCGGAGAACAAGGACGATTTCATCAAGGGGCACAAGGCCTGCATCGCTGAAACTCTCAAGGAGAAGGGCTGCCTTTCCTATGAAGGACATGTCAGCGTCAACAATCCCAATCTGTATGTGGTGGTGGAGCGCTGGGAAACCCGCGACGACCTCAATGCACATGGCAAGGCGCCGCACATGAAAGTGTGGCGGGAGTATTCATCGCAGATGAAGACGGCGCCGACCGTGATCGAGATCATCAGCGACGCCAAGGTGGAGAAGTTTTAGCTTCATGATCCGCGCCACTCAGGTTCAGGGCCAGCATCGCTGGACGGAAGCCGCCGCCGACACCGTGGTGCTCGATTTCGACGACCGGCACCGGCGGCGGATGGCGATGACGGGCACGCGGGGGCTCGAATTCCTGCTCGACCTGGAAAACGCCATCGCGCTGCGCGGCGGCGATGCGCTGGTACTGGAAGACGGCCGGCTGATCGAAGTGGTCGCGGCCCCCGAGCCGCTGATCGAAATCCGCGGCACCGATCCCTTGCATCTCGTTCGCGTCGCCTGGCATCTCGGCAACCGGCATCTGCCGACCCAGATCATGGGCAAGGGCCTGCGGATCCGGCGCGACCACGTCATCGAGGAGATGGTGAAGGGGCTTGGCGCGCGCATCATCGAGATCGAGGCGCCCTTTGATCCCGAGGGCGGCGCCTATGCCGGCCATGCCCATGCACCGGAAGCCGCGCATGGGCATACCGGCCACGATCATTCCTCGCACGACCACGCCTCGCATGATCATGCGGCGCACGATCACGGCCATCATGATGATCACCACCATCATCATGACGGGCATTGCGACCACGATCATCACCACGATCACTCCCATGCTCATGACCACAAGTGAGCCCGTTCCGCCTGACGCGCGGAGCGAGATGACGGCGGACGAAGGCGCGGCGCTGTACCGGCTGATGACCTGGCTGTCGCCGGCCTTTCCGGTCGGCGCGTTCTCCTATTCCAGCGGCATCGAATGGGCGGTGGAAGCCGGCGACATCACGGACGCCGCCTCGTTGCGCGACTGGCTCGCGGCGATGCTGGCGGATGGCTCCGGCTTTTGCGACGGCGTGTTTCTGGCGCAGACGCATCGCGCGGCGTCCTCGAATGACAATGCCGGCTTGCGCGAGATCGCCGACCTCGCAGCCGCGTTCGTGCCGTCGCGCGAGCGTCAGCTCGAAACCTCGACGCAGGGCCGCGCCTTCATCGACATCGCGCGCGCGGCCTGGACCTGCGACGGCCTCGACGCATTGATTGCCGCCTGCGATGGTCCGCTGGTCTATCCGGTCGCGGTCGGCATCGTCAGCGCCGCCCACAACATCCCGCTGGCGCCGGCGATGCATGGCTTCCTGCACGCGGTGGTCTCGAACTGGATTTCGGCAGGCGCGCGGCTGGTGCCATTGGGACAGACCGACAGCCAGCGCATCCTTGCGGCCCTCGAGCCGGTGGTGGTCGCGACCGCCGCGCGCGCGCTGCGAGCTTCGCCCGATGATCTCGGCAGCGCCACCTTCCGCGCCGATCTCGCCGGCCTGCGGCACGAGACGCAATACACGCGGCTGTTCAGGTCATGAACTCAGCCAGCAGCACGTCGTCCCCGCGAACGCGGGGACCCATAGCCACCGGCCCGGGTTGTTGTGGAAGGTGTCTGCCGTTCTGCCTTATCGATAAATCGCGCGGTATGGGTCCCTGCCTTCGCAGGGACGACGAAAAAGGAACGCTCTGACATGTCCAAATCTCATGGTCCGCTCCGGATCGGTATCGGCGGGCCCGTTGGCTCGGGCAAGACCGCGCTGATGGACCTGCTCTGCAAATCGATGCGCGAGCGTTACGACATCGCTGCGATCACCAATGACATCTACACCAAATGGGATGCGGAGTTTCTGGTGCGTTCCGGTTCGCTGACGGCGGACCGCATCGCCGGCGTCGAGACCGGCGGCTGCCCGCACACCGCGATCCGCGAGGACGCCTCGATGAACCTCGCCGCGGTCGCCGACATGCGCGCGAAATTTCCCAACCTCGACCTGGTGCTGATCGAATCCGGCGGCGACAATCTGGCCGCGACCTTCTCGCCTGAACTTGCCGACCTCACGATCTACGTCATCGACGTCGCGGCCGGCGACAAGATCCCGTCCAAGGGCGGGCCGGGCATCACCCGTTCGGACCTGCTGGTCATCAACAAGATCGACCTCGCACCTTATGTCGGCGCATCGCTGGAAAAGATGGACATCGATGCGAAGCGGATGCGCGGCGAGCGGCCATTCGTGATGACCAATCTGAAGAAGAGCGAGGGGCTCGATCGCATCATCGGCTTCATCGAGACCAAGGGCGGTTTGCGCCCGGCGGCGAAGGCCAAAACCGCATAACGCCGCCGATTGGTTAGCGCGCGCAGGCCACGGCCTTTTGACCGGCGCGATCCCAGTTCCGCCACCCACGGTGGCCTGGCGTCGCTCCGGTCGAAAATATTCCTCTGCCGCAGGGAACCAATCCGGCCGGGCCTCATTAGCATCCTCTGGCCCCGCGAAATCAGCGTTAGCGGCGCCCAAATTGTTGCCCGCTGCCATCCCTAGTTGCGTGCTGATGACCGCTCATTCATATTCGCCCGCGATTGGCTGCCTGGTTTCCAGTTGTTGCTGCTCCGGCAGACTCAGAATGCTTCCTTTACGTTTTCGCCAACACGTCATTCCCGAGTAAGCGAGTGGTCCGGCTGGGTTTCATTATCGGCTTTATCGCGCTGATCGGAAGTCTGCTC
>JACDAG010000054.1 GCA_013695565.1 Bradyrhizobium sp. | reverse complement strand
GCTACGTCTCTGGCTGGCATCTGCCGGGCGGCGGGGTCGAGGTCGGCGAGACCTTTCTCGAAGCCTTGCGGCGCGAGCTGATGGAGGAGGGGCGGATCGAACTGACTGGCGAGCCGCCGTTGCACGGCATGTTCCTGAACCGTCACGTATCGCCCCGCGACCACGTTGCCGTCTATGTCGTCAGGCATTTCCGGCAAGATCGCTTGCCGGCGCCGAATCGCGAGATCGTGGAATGCGGGTTCTATGACGCCGGCGCGCTGCCGGCGGACACCACCGAGGGAACACGGCGTCGGATCGCTGAAGTGCTGGATGGTCAGGCACGGATTGCGACTTGGCGCTGACTTGGGTGCGCATGGGGTTGGTTGCGTCCCGTCATCGCAGCGCCTAGAAGCGAAGAAATTCAGGCAGCGGCCGGCTCGAAATGGACAGGATGAAACTGGTAAAATGGCTGTGCGGCGTCGGCTTTCTAATGGTGCTGGCGAGCAACATCTGGACCATCTCGCGCTGGAGCGAAGGCCGCGGGGTCTATGACGATGTCTGCTATTTGCGGCAGGCGCATCTGTTTCAGCAGTTCGGGCTGGACGGGCTCAACACCGACATCAAGCGCGATGACGACCACTATCTCGCCAACAAGCTGAAGGAGATCCGCTATCCGGAGTGGAATGTGGTGTCGCGGATTCCCTGCCACATGTGGATGGCGAAGACGAACAAATACGCCATCCAGTATCCGCCGGGGACCGGATTTGCGCTGGCGCTGTTTCCCGCGGGCTTTCAGGTTATCCCGCTCTATGCGGCGGCGAATCTGATGATCTTCGGCTTTGCGTTGCTCGCCCTGTACCGGGCGCGCGAGCCGGCTTCGGTTGCGCTTGCCGCCGTGTTCGGCCTTGCGGCGCTCTATCTGATGATCAATCCGGCGAAGGCGAGCTATTCGGTGCCGCCGACCATGATGGCGTGCGCGCTCGCGGGCTGGCTGACCGCAAAGGCTTTCGTGGACGGGTCGCGCCATCGGCTGGTCTTGATCACGCTGATTGGCCTCTTGATCGGCCTCGCCGTCAATTTCCGGCTGCCGAACCTGTTCCTGGCGGCGGGCTATTGCCTGTATCTCGCCGGCGCATTCCTGCTGGCGCGAAACCGGGAGACCTTTCTGCAGGGCGCGGCATTTGGCGTTGCATGCCTGATCGGGATGGCGCCGACCCTGATCTCGAACGCCATCAACGCGGGCAGTCCGCTTTCGACAACCTATGGCCCTGACGACGTCGTATCGCCGGGGTTGAATGCGGGCATCCTGTGGCGATATTTCATCGACGTGCAGTTCACCTTGCTGGCGATCGCCGCGGCCTGGACCACCTGGCTATGGCGGTTCAATCAGGGCCGCGGGCGGCAGGTTGCCATCCTGCTCGCGGTCAATCTCGTGGTGAACCTGATCTTCTTCATGACCCATCCGGTCTTCACGCCCTATTACATCATCCCGATCGACATGTTCTCGCTCTGGACCCTGCTGTTTGCGACGCTCAAGCTGCGCGGCGAAGCCGCTGCGGACAGGTCCGGCGTCCTCCAACCGGCGAAAGCCTGATTGCGGTATAAACAACTCATGGACAGACTTGATTCGGCAGGTCGGCGATGACGACAGCAGGCTTGCGGGTCGCGGTGCTGGTGCCGTGCTTCAACGAGGAGGCCGCCGTCGCGACCGTGGTCGCCGATTTTCGTAAAGTCCTGCCGGCGGCCGAGATCTTCGTCTACGACAATAACTCAAAGGACCGAACCGTCGAGGTGGCGCGCGCCGCGGGCGCCGAGGTGCGCAGCGAACGCCGTCAGGGCAAGGGGCATGTGGTCCGGCGGATGTTTGCCGATATCGATGCCGACATCTACGTGCTGGTCGATGGCGACGCGACCTACGACGCGCCCAGCGCCCCGCGGATGATCGATACCCTGGTCAACGATCACCTCGACATGGTGGTGGGTTTTCGCGTCGATCAATCGGCCGCCGCCTACCGGCCCGGCCACCGCACCGGCAACTGGATGCTGACCAGTTTCCTGTCCGCGGTGTTCGGTCAGGCGTTCAAGGACATCCTCTCCGGCTACCGCGTGTTCTCGCGCCGTTTCGTCAAATCGTTTCCGGTGCTGTCGGACGGCTTTGAAATCGAAACCGAGTTGACCGTGCATGCGCTCGAACTGGCGTTGCCGGTCGCCGAGATCGAGACCCCTTATTACGCGCGGCCCGAAGGCTCGGTCAGCAAGCTGAACACCTGGAGCGATGGTTTCCGGATTCTCGGCACCATCCTGAAACTCTACCGGTCGGAAAAGCCGCTGCGATTCTTCACCGTCATCGGCGTGCTCTTGATGCTGCTCTCGGTCACCCTCGCCATTCCCGTCATCATCACCTATCTCGAGAACGGCCTCGTGCCGCGATTGCCGACCGCGGTCTTGTCGATGGGGCTGATGATCATGGCGGTGCTGTCGGTTTCCTCGGGGCTGGTGCTGGATACCGTGACGCGCGGCCGCCGCGAGATGAAACTGCTGGCCTATCTGTCGCATCCTGCCATCAACAAGAATTGAAACTGCCCGAATTTAGGCGGGTCCGAGCAATGGACCGCGCCGCCGCCAGATGCTATTCCGCGCCCCACCATGAGCGAACTATCCGTTACCATATTGGCCGAAACGCCCAAGGACGCGCAGGCGATCGAACGCCTGCTCGAACGTACCTTTGGCCCCGGGCGCTTCGTGCTGAGCGCCTACCGGCTGCGCGAGCATGTCGATCATTTGCTCGACCTGTCGTTCACGGCGCGGATCGGCACGTTGATGGTAGGCTCGGTGCGCCAGTTGCCGGTGTGCATCGGCGACACGCCCGCCTTGATGCTCGGGCCGTTGACCGTCGAGCCGCCGTTCCGCAGCCGCGGCGTCGGGCGCATGCTGCTCGACCGCGCGCTCAGGGATGCCCGGGAAAAAGGCCATCGCCTGGTTATTCTGGTCGGCGACGAGGCCTATTACAGCCGCGTCGGTTTCAAACCTGTGCCGAAGGGCAGGGTGACCATGCCCGGCCCGGTCGACTACAGCCGCCTCCTGGTCGCCGAACTCGTCGACGGCGCGTTCAATGACGTCTCAGGCGCCATTTGCCCGGACTGGAGCAAGGCGCGGTGAGTGGTGTGTAAGGTGGGCAAAGGAGCTTTTGCGCCGTGCCCACCATCTATCATCCAATCCGCGTCTGCGATGCTGGGCACGCTTCGCTTTGCCCACCCGACACGCTGCCACCCTAGAACTTCAGATTCGCAAACGCCCGCACCCCGATGCCCGGCATCAGGACTTCGTCCTTGGTGTAGGACACATGGTTGCGGATGTTCTCGTTCAAGAGATTGTTGCCGACCAGACCGACCGTCATCTCGCGTGCGCCGAACCAGGAGGCGTCGAGCTTGGTCTTGTAGCTGATCTCCGCTTTCAGCAAATTATAACCTGCCGTCGGCGTCTCGCCGACCACGGCAATGTCGTTCTGCGCGAACGCGTGCAGCAGATTGACGCGCATCAGCCAGTTGGCGTCGCGATAGAACAGGCCGCCCCCGAGCCGCTGCGGCGGAATGCGCGGCACGTTGGTTCCGTCTTCGAAGGTGGCGCGAACAATATCGTACTGTCCCTCGATCCCGAACAAGCCGTTCCAGACCGGCGCCACATCGTACTGGAACTGGAATTCGCCGCCGCGGAAGGTCGCGTCGCGCTGTGAGTAGATCGCCTGGTTGAGTTCGAGGCCTGGGCCCGCTTGGCACACGCCATCCTCGCACGTGTTGCCGGTCAGCCGCCGATAGATGAAGCCGTTGAATTTTGTGTAATAGCCGGTGACTTCAAATCGTAACGGACCGGTTGCGCGCCGTAATCCGACCTCGACCGATTTTGCGGTTTCGATACCGAGATTGGGATTGCCGATATCGAATGTGACGGTGGCATCGTGACCGCCGCGCGAAAACAGCTCTGCCGGTTTGGGGGCGCGTTCGACATATTGACCGGTAATGCTCGCAACCAGATCCCACGGAAGATTCTGGATCAGGCCGATGCTCGCGCTCTTCGGCGTGAAGTTGAGATTGCGGGAAGTGGCAGGGCCGATCGCAGCCGGGTCGACGTTGAGGTCGAATTCATCAGGGATGAATCCGGGCGTCGTTCCACTCAGATTCGCGCGCTCGATGCGGCCGGCGATCTGCGCCTTGGTGGTATCGCTGAACTTTAATTCGTTGAAGATATATCCGGCGACCTTGGTGTTTTTGTTCGGATCCCACAAGCCGTTGATGGGACTGCCGAGATCGTCGGGGCTTGGCGCCATCAATTTCTGATGCGATGCCTGAACGCCGATAGCGGTGGTGAGGGCTGCGAAGCGGACGTTGAACGGCGCAAACTGTACCTCGACGCGGCCTTCCTGCTCCTTGTTCGTGAAGGTCTGCCGCACGCCGGATGTCGACAGGTCTGCAGGGTCCGCCAGCCCGATTTCGTTGTGCTTGTAGTCGGTAGCACCCGTCCAGAAACGGATGGCGTCGATCGCCGCGGCGTCGGGCCGGTACTCGCCCTTGGCGGTGAATTTGGTCTGGCGCGCGTCGATCCGGGTCTGGTGATCGGAACCATCGATGCCGGGGATGCGATACAGCGTATCGTTCTGTGTGATCGCGGCCCCGATGAAGCCGCCATGGAAGAAGTAGGAGCCGCCGACCGATGCTCCCGAGGCCTGCGCTGCGGAATTGGGCTGGCGTCCGCTGAACGGCTGGTTCGGGTCGTTCAGATAGGGATAGCTCGGGACGTTGTAATCGCTGGCTTTGCGGCCAAAGGCATCGGCGTGGACCGCGACATTGTTGCCGCCGGCATCGAGCAGGATGCCGCCTTCGACACCTCGATCGACGGAACTGACCGCGGTACGCGTCTCGACGGTCATGCAACCCGGTGCAATGGCATTGGTGGGCGGGGCCTTCACCGCAAGTCCGTAGGTTTGAAACGGTGGCGCCGCGCAGGATGGCAGCGTATCCGGAATGCGGTTGTTGGTTGCACTCACGACGCCACCGATCGAGGTCGAGCCGTAGCGAAGCGTTGCGGGTCCGCGGATCACTTCGATCTGGCTGGTCGCAAGTGGGTCGATGGGGACGAAGTGATCTTCACCGAGGTCAGATGCGCCGTTGCTGCCAATCCCGTTCTCGACGATCCCGACGCGATTGACGTCGAGCCCGCGGATGATCGGCCGGCTGGATGCGCCCGGTGCAAAGCTGGAGCCGGTGATGCCCGGTTTGGAGAACAGGAGATCGCCGAGCGTGGCGCCGCCGGAGCGGCGGATTTCCTCGTTCGGCACCACGGTGACGGTCGCGAACTGGTCGGTCACCACAGGCAGCACGCCC
>JACDAG010000045.1 GCA_013695565.1 Bradyrhizobium sp. | reverse complement strand
CTCGCCGACCAGCGCTTGCGCGATGGCCCGGCCGATGCCGTTACCGGCCCCCGTCACCAATGCCGCCTCGCGCGCGGGGTCGAATGGATTGCTCAATAGGCTCATGGCGATGTTAGATACCACAATTTCTTTCGGAACCCGGCTGCAAAACACAAGCGCCGGATGCCATAGTCCGGTCAATTGCCGCCGGCGGCACCAGGCCGGCGAAAGACCGCATGGGAGGAACGATGGCCTTGAAGGAATCTCACGTCGCCGGCGTTTCCACCACCATCCGCGATGTCACGCTTGGCCAGTTGCTGGAGCAAGCCGCGCGGTCGGCGCCGGACCGGATCGCGTTGATCGCGGGCGTCCCCGATCCCGCGGCGCGGCGCCAATGGACCTATGCGGAGCTTCATGCCGAGGCGCAGCGCACGGCGCGCGCCCTGCTCACACGGTTTCGGCCCGGCGAGCGGGTTGCCGTCTGGGCCTATAATCTGCCGGAATGGGTGATGATGGAGTTCGGCGCGGCGATGGCCGGCATGGTGCTGGTCACCGTCAATCCGGGTTTTCGCGCTGGCGAGGTTGAATATGTTCTGAAGCAGTCCCGCGCGGCGGGCGTCTTCGTGGTGCCGGCATTCCGCGGCAATCCGATGCTGGACACGGTGCGCGAGGTCGCAGCCCGCTGCCCTGAGTTGCGCGAGATCATCTCCTTCGACGATTGGAACAGCTTCATCGCCGCCGGTGACGATCGCAGCATCGTGCTGCCGGACGTCAAGCCGACCGATCCTGTCATGATCCAGTATACGTCGGGCACCACGGGATTCCCGAAGGGCGCGCTGCTGCACCATCGCGGCCTTGCCAACAACGGCGCCGACACCGTCTTGCGGATGGGGGTCGAACCCGGCGACGTCTTCGTCACCGCGATGCCGCTGTTCCACACCGGCGGCTGCGTCTGCTGTGTGATCGGTTCGGTATCGCGCGCGGCGACGCAGGTATTACTGGAGGCGTTCGAGCCTGGGCTGGTGCTGGAAATGTTTGCGACCTATCGCGGCAACGCCATGGTCGGCGTTCCCACCATGCTGGTGGCGATGCTGGAACACCCCTCCTTCGCCACGTCGGATTTGTCATCGGTCAAGGCGATCTGTTCTGGCGGCTCCACCGTGCCGGCCGCGCTTGTGACACGGTTCGAAAAGGAACTCGGCGCCCCCTTCACCATCGTTTTCGGCCAGACCGAATGCTCACCGGTAGCCGCGATGACAAAAACCACCGACACGATCGAGGACAAAGCCGGCACCATCGGCCTGCCGCTGCCGAACATGGAAAACAAGATCATCAATCCCGACACCGGCGAAACCGTGCCGATCGGCGAGGTCGGCGAGTTCTGCACGCGCGGCTACCACGTCATGCTCGGCTATTTCGAAATGCCGGACGCCACGGCCGCCTCCATCGATGCCGATGGCTGGCTGCATACCGGCGACCTCTGCGCAATGGATGCGCGCGGCTATTGCACGGTAGAAGGTCGTCTCAAGGACATGATCATCCGCGGCGGCGAGAACATCTATCCGCGCGAACTCGAGGAACTGCTGTTTCGCCATCCCAAGATCAGCGAGATCGCCGTGGTCGGGCTGCCGCATGATAAATGGGGCGAGGAAGTCGCTGCCTTCATCCGTCCGGCACAAGGCGCTGCGATCGACAAGGAGGAACTGTCAGCCTACATGCGGGCCTCGCTCGCACCGCACAAGACGCCAAGGCACTGGTTCGTGGTCGAGGCGTTTCCGCTGACGGGGTCGGGCAAGATCCAGAAATTCAAGCTGCGCGAGAGCTGGGCAAAGGGTGAGCTGACGGCGCTGTGATGGCCCGATGCCTTTCGAAGGTTGTGCTGGGCTGCCGTCGGCGTTAGTCTTTCCAAAATCAGAGAAGCCCAAGGAAAAATACAAGGAAGAGTTCAAGGAGATCACGATGCGCCATGTTCCGTTGCTGTTAGGATTGGTTCTTCTTGCGACATCAGCGCATGCCGCCCCCCGCTCGGAATATGTGACGATGATGTTGCAGGCGTTCGCGGCCAAAGTGGAATGTCCCGGCACCGACGTCGTCTATCAGGATCTCGTGCAGAAGGCCCAGGAGATGCAGCAGCCGGATGGCACCACCGAGCAAGTGCGAAAGGCCATCGCCTTCATGCATACCGGCGGAAAAATGGGCGAGCGCGCCGACGACGGGCTGATGCAGGAGGTCGCCATCGCGACGCGGACAACGAACCTCGACCAGAAGCGTCTCGGCATCACGACGTGGTGCGAGACCCAGAAGAGCAAGCTCGCAGGCTTCATCCGGGCCAAGAACTAAGGCCAAGAACTTGAGTCGAGAACTAGCGCTTTCAAGCCACGGGAAAACGGCCTAACTTGCCCTTTGCAATTGGCGGGAAACCGGCATGCGAACCCGCGTCAGAAAAACCGCGCACGTACTGGAGCGCCTTGGCCTTGCGATGGCCGGCGCTGCGAGCGGATTGTTTGTGGCCGCACTCGTCGGCACCAGCATCGTGCATTTCACATCGCAGGCTTTCCTGCTGTTGATGATGCTCGGCGGCGCCATCGGGTTCTATCTGGGCATCGATACCCCGCAGCGGCCTTTCCATGCCGGGTTGGATGGCAGTTGGGACGGCAAGATCGACGCGCCGGAATTGCTCAGCGCCGTCGGCACGTTTCTCGCCGCCGGTGCGGCCTTTGCCTCCGTCGGGGTGATCGTGCTGCGTCACGACCCGCATGTCGGCTGGACCTGGATGATCATGACCGGTTGGGTCTTCGGCGTCGTCATGCAGATCATCGCCGGCGCGATTGCACGCCGGCGGCGCTGAGGCGCGAACCGCTCTATCGATCAGATCGGCCGATCACCGCCATCAATTCCGATATCTTCTGGCGCTGATCCGACTTGTCGCCGCTCGCGATCGCGTGCTCGACGCAATGCGAGACGTGGTCTTTCAGCACCTCTTCCTCGACGCGCCGGAGCGCGGCACGTACTGCCGAGATTTGCGTCACGATATCGATGCAGTAGCGGTCCTCGTCCACCATCTTCGCGAGGCCACGAACCTGGCCCTCGATGCGGCTCAAGCGTTTTTTGCAGGATGCCTTGATGTCTTTTCTCATGCGTCCTATATACCCCTACAGGGTATGGGTTGCAAGGGAGCGTATTCGCGATGAGCCACGACGACAGGAATCCGGAAGCCAACAATCCTGCAGTAAAGGCCAAACCGGACCGCGCTACTTCCAAATCATGCTGCGGCGGCCATGATCATCACGCTCATGCTGATCCCGGGCACCACAGCCATCACGCTCCTGCCAAGGTGCTCGACCCCGTCTGCGGCATGACGGTCGATCCCGCCACAGCAAGCATCGCTTCGATCACGACGGCC
Source organism: Bradyrhizobium sp. (assembly GCA_013695565.1). Classification (GTDB taxonomy): domain Bacteria; phylum Pseudomonadota; class Alphaproteobacteria; order Rhizobiales; family Xanthobacteraceae; genus Bradyrhizobium. The sequence goes on along the minus strand of JACDAG010000045.1, from coordinate 85 downwards.
ACACTTTTCATTTCTGTTCGGCGGGTTGCAGAACCAAATTCGCGGCCGATCCAAAGAAGTATCTGGAGAAAACCGCGAAGGCCGA
>JACDAG010000042.1 GCA_013695565.1 Bradyrhizobium sp. | reverse complement strand
GGTCCGCAGGAGGTGAAGGTCGCGGTCGGCCGTCCCGATACGCGGTAATAAACGTCCGCCATGAAACCGGCGACGCTCTCGTGATGGACCGAGATGGTCTTGATGTCGTCGGCGCGCTCGTACAGCGCGTCGATGAACTGGATATTGCCGTGGCCGCACAGGCCGAACACCTGCGGCACCTTTTCCTGGATCAGGTAATCGACGATGACCTGGGCCCCGTTGAGCATATTGCGCGACATCGGATCACTCTCTCCCGGCTCAACCAGCTTGCCCCGCTCAACAAGCTGACCGCCGCGTCTTGATTGCGCGGCCGGCAGGCCGGACCCTATTTCTCATAATACTGTACGTCAATTGCTATTGTGGTATAGAGGCAGATAGGCTCGCAGCGGAGCATCATGCTATTCATTGGCGAGGACAGCTTGATAGAATTCGGTCCGTCCCCGTGGAGTTTAGATACGTGAAATCGCGAACCAAATTGAAGACCAGCGAGAAGCCCGCCACGCCACGCAAAACCGCGGTTGCACGGCTGGTGCGGTCGAACGCGCCCAACATCGACGACGACGCCGAGGAACGCCAGCGCGGCGGCGTGCAGTCGCTGGGGCGGGCGTTTTCGATCCTCGAGGAAGTGGCGCGTCACCGCGAAGGCATCGGGCTTGCCGACCTCAGCAAGCTCGTCGGCCTGCACAATTCCACCACGTTCCATCTCGCCAAAACCCTGGTCACGCTGGGCTATATGCGGCAGGAGCGGGATTCCAAGCGTTACCGCGTCGGCCGGCCGCTGTTCGCGCTCGCCGCCAGCGCGCTCGACGAGATCGAGATGGTCAATCTCGCAACGCCGGTCCTGGAAGATCTCTCGCGGGAAACCGGCGAGAGCGGCCATTTTGCGGTCCGGATGGGCGATTCCGTCGTGGTTATCGCCCGCACCAGCGGCTCGGGCGCATTCCAACTCACCGACCGCGTCGGCGTGGTACGGCCGGCGCATTGCACGGCGCTCGGCAAGATCATTCTGGCCTCGCTGCGCCCCGATCAATTGAAGCGGTTCCTCGAACGCGTCGAACTGAAGCCGTCGACCGGCAAGTCGATCACGGATCCTTCTGTGCTGCTGCGCGAAATCACCGAGATCCGGCGCAGCGCGATCGCGATCGACGACGGCGAGTACAATGCGGAAGTGCGCTGCATCGCGGTGCCGGTCTATAATTTCACCGGCGACGTGATCGGCGCGCTCGGCATTTCCGGACCGATCTGGCGGATGTCCGACCAGGTGCTGAAAAGCCGCGCCAAACTGGTGCAAACCGCCGCCGCCCGGCTGTCCGCCGAGTTCGGCGCCCGCGACACCGCGAAAACCTCGTAACGCCCTCCCCCAAACGGCCCAGGGCGAATCTGCGACGCATTTGGCGTTGACAGGCGCGACTGCGTCCGGAATTATCCTCCAATAATAAAAGAACGTCTCTCACATTCTCGCATAACGGGAATCGGAGGCAGGACGTCGTGATGTGCCCCCAGGGAGGAGACCCGCCATGACCAGCTACAGCCGACGCACTTTGTTGAAGACAGGCGCCGCGTTTGCCGGCGCTTCCGCTCTGGGATTTCCAGCGATCGTCCGCGCCCAGGCCACCCGGATCAAGATCGGACATCTCGTGCCGCTGACCGGCTTTCTCGGCGCGATCGGCAGCTACGCCCAGTTGGGCGTCAAACTCGCCGCCGCAGAGATCAATCAATCCGGCGGCATCATTGGCAAACAGATCGACCTGATGTCGGAAGACTCGGTCAATCCCGCAACCGCCTCCACCAAGGCCCAGCGCATGATCGAGCAGGATGGCGCGGTGGTGCTGCTCGGCGAAATCTCCTCCGCCTCCTCGCTCACCATCATGCAGGTCGCCGAGCGTAACAAGAAGGTGTTCTTCTCGACCGGCGCGCGCTCCGACGCCCTGCGCGGCAAGAACTGCAACCGTTACTCCTTCCACTGCGACATCCCCAACACCGTGATGGTCAACGCGGTCGGCACCGCGCTCAATCAAAAGGGCATGGTGAAGGGCAAGAAGTTCTTCACGCTGACCGCGGACTACATCTTCGGCCACGATTTGCTGAAAGCCGCAAAAACCTTCTTCGACGCCAACGGCGCCACTCTGGCCGGCGACGAATTGATCGCGACCGACGTCACCGATTTCAGCCCGTATCTCCTGAAGGTGCGCCAGGCCAAGCCCGACGTGGTCTGCTGCAACCTCGCGGGCAACCAGGTCACCAACCTCGTCAAGCAGTATGCCGAGTTTGGCTTCCCCTACCCGCTGGTCGGCTTCAACCTCAACACCGGCGACGCCTGGGCGGCCGGCGAGGGCAATCTCAGCGGAACCTGGCCGACGGTCTGGTATCACACGCTCGACAATCCGGCGTCCAAAGCCTTCGTCGCCGCCTTCACCAAGAAATATGACAAGCCGCCGGAGAACCACGCCTGGATCGATTACATCACGCTCAAGTTGCTGGCGCAGGCGATCAACGAGATCAAATCGACCGAGAGCGAGGCGTTGATCGCGCATTTCGAGAAGCAGACCGAGTTCGACATCATGAAGGCGCGCAAGGGCTATTTCCGTTCCTGGGATCATCAACTGGTGCAGGAGGCCTATCCGTTCACGGTGAAGCCGAAGAACGAGATGAAGGACAAGTGGGACATGCTGGTGCTGGGCGACGCCGTACCGGTGCCGACGGAACCGCTGGAGAAGATCTATCCGACCAAGACGCAGAACCCCTGCGAGATGAAGGCATAGCGCCTGGCGCGTCAGCTTCGTTGGCGTCAGCGGCGCCGGCCGTGAAAAGCCGGCGCCGCTTTTGTCCAAAGCGCTTTCATTCAAGACGCTTGCGTTCAAGATAGCGGCATCCACATGCAATTCACGTTCTTGCTGGAACAGGTGGTGAATGGCCTCGTGCTCGGGGGCTATTACCTTCTGATCGCGCTCGGCCTGTCGCTGATCTTCAGCGTCGGCGGCGTGGTCAACCTGGCGCATGGCGCGTTCTTTGCGCTGGGCGCGTATGTCTCCGTCGAGATCACCAAATATCTCGGCTTCGGGTCCGCGGTCGTGCTGTCGCCGATTGCGGTTGCCATGCTGGGCATCCTGTTCGAGCGCTACATCCTGCGCCGTTTCTACACCGCTGACCCGATTTTGAGCCTGCTGGTAACCTTCGGGCTCGCGATGGTCGCCGAACAGGCGATCCGCATCATCTGGGGCGCGCCGCCGCTGTCGGCGGCGATACCACCGGCGCTTCGCGGATCGGTGTTCCTCGGCGACTTCCTGTTTTCGCGATACCGCTTGCTGATCCTTGCCGTGGTCGCCGCGGTGCTGGTCGGCGTCTGGCTGCTGCTGCACAAGACCTCGTTCGGCCGCGTGGTGCGGGCCGGCATCCAGCGGCCGGACATGGTCGCGGCGCTGGGCATCCGGCTGCAGCCCTACATGACCGTGATCGTGATGCTCGGCGTCGGCATGGCCGCACTCGCGGGCGCGTTCTTCGCACCGATCACGATCGTGCAGCCGGCGATGGGCGCCGACATCATCACGGTCGCCTTTGTCGTCGTGGTGATCGGCGGGCTCGGCAGTTTCTGGGGTGTGGTGATCGCGGCTCTGCTGGTCGGCGTGGTGCGCGGCATCACCATCCATTTTGAGCCCGCCGCCGGCGAGGCGTCGATGTATGTCCTGATGTTCGTGGTGCTGCTGGTGCGACCGCGCGGGCTGCTCGGCGAGCGGATCGAGAAATTCGAATGAAGCTGTCGCCCGCCCAAAAATACCGGCCGCTGTGGCTCGCGGCCGTCGCGCTGATCGCGCTGCCGTTCGGCATGCAGGCGCTTGGCCTGTCGCACAACACCGGCACGATGGTGGTGGCGCTGGCGATCGCGACCATGGGGCTTAATCTCTGCGTCGGCTACACTGGTTTGGTCTCGTTCGGCCACGGCACCTGGTTCGGCATCGGCGCCTATGCGGCAGGCCTGATCCAGCTCAACTGGTTCCCCGGCGCGATCTGGCTGCCGCTGCTACTGTCGCTGGTTGTGGTGGCGGTCGCATCCGCAGCCGTCGGGATCATCATCCTGCGCCGGCGCGGCGTCTATTTCTCGCTGCTGACGCTGGCGCTTTCGGCGCTGGCTTACACGACCGCGTTCCGCTGGACCAGGGTGACCGGCGGCGAAGACGGCCTCGGTGGCCTGAAGCGCGGCAGCATTGGAGCCTTCGACCTCGACAACGCGCTGAATTACTACATCGTCGTCGCGGTCCTCAGTCTCGGCGTGCTGTATCTCTTGCTGCGGCTGGTGCGCTCGCCGTTCGGCCATGTGCTGGTGGCGATCCGCGAGAACCAGTTGCGCGCCAATTTCCAGGGTTATCCGGTCGAACGCTACAAGCTCGGCGTCTTCGTGATCTCCGCGGTGGTGACCGGGTTTGCCGGCGGGCTGATCGGCTTCCAGAATTACCTCGTCTCGGCCGAGGCAGTCTCCGTGCCGTTTTCCGGCGAGTTGCTCGCAATCGTCGTGATCGGCGGCATGCGCAGCATGCTAGGGCCCGCGCTCGGCGCGCTGTTCTTCATCCTGTTCCGCGAACTGTTTTCGATCTGGACCTCGGACTGGCTGCTGTGGTTCGGATTGATCTTCGTTGCCTTCGTGCTGTTCTCGCCGGACGGGCTGGTCGGCATCTGGGCGCGCTTCAGCAAACGCTGGTGGCCGCAGCCTGAAGAATCCGCAGCGATGAGCCGGCGCAGGATCTATGACGGCTTGCCGCTGCCCGCATTCCTGCGGCCGAAGGCGCTCTCCGGCACCGTGCTGGAAGTGAACGGCGTCTCCAAGAGCTTTGGCGGCATCCGCGCCGTCAACAATGCAAGCCTCACGGTCGGCGCCGGCGAAATCCATGCGCTGATCGGCCCGAACGGCGCCGGCAAAACCACGTTGTTCAATCTGGTCTCGGGGCTGTTTCCGACCGACAAAGGCACCATCAAGCTCAACGGCCGCGAGATCCAGGGCGTGCCATCCGACCTGATCTGCCATCAGGGCCTGGCGCGCTCGTTCCAGATCACCAATCTGTTCAAAGGCCTTTCGATCTACGAAAATCTGCGGCTGTCGCTGCAGGCGCAAAGCGACATGCGATTCAACCTCTGGCGCGACATCGACAGCTACGACGATATCCACGCCGAGACCGCCGAACTGATCAAATTTCTTGGGCTTGAGGGTATCGAAACCATCGAAGGCGGCGAGCTCTCGTATGGCGGGCAGCGGCTGGTCGATCTCGGCATCGCGCTCGGCTCCAAGCCGCAGGTGCTGCTGCTAGACGAGCCGCTGGCGGGCCTTGCCGCCGCGGAGCGCGAACGCGTCTCGAATCTGGTCAAGAACGTCGCCGCCAATATCCCGGTTCTGATCGTCGAGCACGACATCGATCGCGTGCTCGGCTTCTCGCAGGTCGTCACCGTGATGAACCAGGGCGATGTGCTGATGACGGGCACGCCCAACGCGGTCCGCGCTGATCGCCGGGTGCAGGAAATCTATACCGGCACCGGCGTCCCCGAGGTGCAACACAGCCGTACCGACGCGGCCAAGGAGAGCGCCGCGCAAATCCTGCGCTTTGCGGGCGTCAACACCTTCTACGGCAAGAGCCATATCCTGCACGACGCTTCGCTCGACGTACGCGAAGGCGAGATCGTCGCTTTGCTCGGCCGCAACGGCGCCGGCAAATCAACGCTGTTGAAGACGCTCGCCGGCCTGGTGCCGCTGTCGTCCGGTGCCATCGAATTTTCGGGTACCGATATTTCCCGCCTCCCGGCGCCCGATATCGCGCGGATGGGCATCGGCTACGTGCCGCAGGGCCGCGGCCTGTTCGCGGGCATGACAGTGCGGGAAAATCTCTCGCTCGGGCGGCTGGCGCGCAAGACCGACGGCAGCAACGGCGTGGTGTGGGATGAAGCGCAGATCCTGCAATATTTCCCGCGATTGGCCGAGCGCATGGATATTGCGGCGGATTATCTCTCCGGTGGCGAGCAGCAGATGGTCGCGGTGGCGCGCGCGATGTCGGGCAATGTCAAACTGCTGCTGCTCGATGAACCCTTTGAAGGACTGGCACCGACCGTGATCCTCGAACTGTTTGGGGTGTTCGACCAGCTGCGGCGGCACACCTCGATCGTGATCGTCGAGCACAATCTCGATCTGGTGCTGGCGCTGGCCGACCGCGTCTTCGCGCTGGAGCGCGGCGCGGTGTTTCATCAGGGCCCGGCGGCGCCGCTGTTGACTGACCTCGAGTACCGCAAGAAGATTTTGTGGCTGTGAGTGACTGTCATTGCGAGCAAATCGAAGCAATCCATTCTTTCTTTGCGCGGTGAGATGGATTGCTTCGCTTCGCTCGCAATGACGCGGTTGATATCTCGAAGCTACGCAACAGCTAATGCTCGTCCGGCCGGTTGCGTGCGATGATTTCGGCGGCGCCCTTGTCGAGCAGTTCGAGCCCAACCGCGCGGCCGAGTTCGCGGGGACGATCCGCCGCGGATGTTCGCGATGCCTCGATGAAGCGGGCGCCGGTCTCGTCCAGCACCGCTGATGTCAGCGTCATGTCGTTGCCCGAAATGGTCGCGTGACCCGCGATCGGCGAATTGCAATGGCCGTCCAGCACCCACAGCACCTCGCGCTCCGCTTCGGCGCAGAGCCGCGAGGACCTGTCCTCGATCTTCGAAAGATAGCCGCGCGTGAGCCAGTCCTTCTCCACGCATTCGACCGCAACGATACCCTGGCCGACCGACGGCAGCATTTCGGTGACGGAAAAGTCATAAGCAATACGCGACGTCAGGCCGATGCGTTCGAGGCCCGAGCGCGCCATCACGAGCGCATCCGCAGGCCCGACCTCACCGCCACCGGGAAGCCGCTGCATGTCGCCGCGATCGAGCTTTGCAATCCTGGTGTCGGCGGCGCCGCGGTAATGGATGACGGTGACTTCCGGAAATAGCCGGCGCAGATAGGCGGCACGGCGCACCGCGTTGGTGCCGATCCTGAAGCCCTTGCCGCGCGCGGCCCTGAACGTTTCCAGCGAAAGGCCGGTGCGCAGCACCAGTGAATCGTTGGCGGCATCGCGCGGCAGCGTCGCGGCGATGACGAGGCCCGGCGTCTCCTCGTTGCCGGGAACGTCCTTCAGCGAATGCATCGCGGCCTGCAATTGCCCGGCGTGCATGGCCTGGCGGATTTCAGCGACGAACGCGCCGCCCTTGCCGCCATGACGCAACAGCTTGCTGGTCTGATCCTGATCGCCGCGGGTTTCGAACTTGACAATCTCGACCATCAGCCCCGGATTGGCAGCGCGCAACAGCCGCGCGACCTCATCCGTCTGCGCCAGCGCCATCACGCTCTTGCGCGTGCCGAGGCGTAAGGGGTGGTCTGACACGAGGTCTCCGTTCAGGGTAATCAATGGACCGGGGATTAAAGCAAAGGGGCACGCAAAACAATCCGGCTTCGCCCACTGGGCTACGGCGGGACAAGCCCGCCTTTTCGCTCGATGTCCCGGCGCAATTGCGCATCTGAGCTCAAGGCCGGGACGACGCGGATACAGCTTCGCCTTCCCGCGGCGCGATGGTTTGCAAGTATTTTTCGCCCCAAGAAATCAAAGGGCGCAAAAAATGCCGGATGCGCGCTGCACCTGCGATCTTCGCCCATCATTACCCGATGGTCAGCCATCCCTGATTAGGCATTGTGCAACGCAGCATTTCCGGTAGGATCGCGGCCTGAATCGAGGTCGTAAGTGTCTGAAATCAATGCCAATGCCTGGGTCTCCTCAGGCCATCGCCCGATGGGCTTCCCCGAATTCGTCGTCATCATCGCATCCATCATGGCGCTGAACCCGCTGGCGATGGACATGATGCTGCCGGCGCTGCCGAACATCCGCTCCGCATTCCAGCTTGCCGACGCCAACCGTCCGCAAATGGTGCTGTCGATCTTCATCATCGGCTTCGGCGTCGGCCAGTTCGTGATGGGGCCGCTGTCCGATCGCTTCGGCCGCCGGCCGGTACTGCTCGGCGGCATGACCGTTTACGGCATCGCCAGCCTGCTCGCGATCGCCGC
>JACDAG010000805.1 GCA_013695565.1 Bradyrhizobium sp. | reverse complement strand
GGATTCGCAGGTGACGGAAACCGGAATCTCGATCTGCGCGGTCTTGCCCTGAAAGGCTTCTTCCAGCGTGATTTCCATGTTGTAGCGCAGGTCCGCACCACGCTCGCGCCCGCCGCCACCGCGGCCGCGCTGTCCGGCCATGCCGAACAGATCCTCGAAAATATCCGAAAAGGACGAGGCGAAGCCAGCGCCGAAGCCGGGACCGCCGCCGCCCATGCCCTGCTCGAACGCGGCATGGCCATAGCGGTCATAGGCGGCGCGCTTGTCGCCGTCCTTGAGCACCTCATAGGCTTCGTTGATTTCCTTGAACTTCACTTCGCTGGAGGCATCGCCCGGATTCTTGTCCGGATGCCATTTCATCGCGAGCTTGCGGAAGGCGGCCTTGAGCTTGCCGTCGTCCGCGCTCCGCTCAACTTCCAGGGCTTCGTAATAGCAGCGCTTGGTGGACATCCGTCAGACCCGTCCGAATTTCGTCATCATGCCGCAAGGGTGCATGTTTGAGGATGCAGCCTCACGCTTAACGAAAAATGACCCCCACCCATCGAGACGCGGCGCGCTCTTTGGTGTGAGGGTCATGATCGAAAGCCCGCTTACGCCGACTTCTTGTTGTTCTTGTCGTCGTCGACTTCGGTGAACTCCGCGTCGACGACGTCATCCTTGGCCGCGTCCTTCTTGGCGTCGGCCTCGGCCTGCTGCTTGTACATGGCCTCGCCGAGCTTCATCGAAGCCTGCGCCAGCGTATTGGTCTTGGTCTTGATCGCCTCGGCATCGTCGCCCTTGAGCGCTTCCTTGAGGTCGCTGACGGCGTCCTCGATGGCGCGGCGTTCGACTTCCTCGACCTTCGAACCGTGCTCGGCCAGCGCCTTCTCGGTGGAATGCACCAGGCTGTCGGCATGGTTCTTGGCGTCGACCGCCTCGCGGCGCTTCTTGTCCTCGGCCGCATTGGCCTCGGCGTCCTTGACCATTTTCTGGATGTCGGCATCCGACAGGCCCCCGGAGGCCTGAATCCGGATCTGCTGTTCCTTACCCGTCGCCTTGTCCTTGGCCGAGACGTTGACGATGCCGTTGGCGTCGATGTCGAAGGTCACCTCGATCTGCGGCATGCCGCGCGGCGACGGCGGAATGCCCATCAGGTCGAACTGGCCGAGCACCTTGTTGTCGGCCGCCATTTCACGCTCGCCCTGGAAGACGCGGATGGTGACGGCGTTCTGGTTGTCCTCGGCGGTCGAGAACACCTGGCTCTTCTTGGTCGGGATCGTGGTGTTGCGATCGATGATGCGGGTGAACACGCCACCCAGCGTCTCGATGCCCAGCGACAGCGGCGTGACGTCGAGCAGCAGCACGTCCTTGACGTCGCCCTGCAGCACGCCGGCCTGGATCGCCGCACCGATGGCGACGACTTCGTCCGGGTTGACGCCCTTGTGCGGCTCCTTGCCGAACAGCTGCTTCACGACTTCCTGGACCTTCGGCATGCGCGACATGCCGCCGACCAGCACCACTTCGCCGATTTCGGCCGCGGTCAGCCCTGCGTCCTTCAGCGCCTTGCGGCACGGCTCGACGGTCTTCTGAACGAGATCGTCGACCAGCGCCTCGAACTTGGAGCGCGTCAGCTTCATCGTCAGATGCTTCGGACCGGTCTGATCGGCCGTGATGAACGGCAGGTTGATTTCGGTCTGCGTGGTCGAGGACAATTCGATCTTGGCCTTTTCGGCGGCCTCTTTCAGGCGCTGCAAGGCAAGCTTGTCGTTGCGCAGGTTGATGCCCTGCTCCTTCTGGAACTCATCGGCCAGATAGCTGACGAGCCGCATGTCGAAGTCTTCACCGCCCAAAAATGTATCGCCGTTGGTGGACTTCACCTCGAACACGCCGTCGCCGATTTCAAGAATCGAGACGTCAAAGGTGCCGCCGCCGAGATCGTACACCGCGATGGTGCCGGTCTTGGTTTTGTCGAGACCGTAAGCCAGTGCGGCCGCAGTCGGCTCGTTGATGATGCGCAGCACTTCAAGGCCGGCGATCTTGCCGGCGTCCTTGGTGGCCTGACGTTGCGCGTCGTTGAAATAGGCGGGAACGGTAATGACGGCCTGCTCGACCTTCTGGCCGAGATGGGCTTCCGCGGTCTCTTTCATCTTCTGCAGAATGAAAGCGGAGACCTGCGAGGGCGAATAGGTTTTGCTGTCGGCTTCGACCCAGGCGTCGCCGTTCGATGCCTTGACGATTTTATAGGGGACGAGCTTCTTGTCCTTCTCGACCATCGGGTCGTCATAGCGGCGGCCGACGAGGCGCTTGACCGCAAAGAAGGTGCGCTCGGGATTGGTCACCGCCTGACGCTTGGCAGGCTGGCCGACGAGGCGCTCGCCATCATCGCTGAACGCAACGATCGACGGGGTCGTGCGCATGCCCTCGGCGTTCTCGATGACTTTAGCGTTCTTGCCATCCATTACGGCGACGCACGAATTGGTGGTGCCGAGATCGATCCCAATGACCTTTCCCATGGTCCTCATATCCTTCTTTTTGCGGCAGGTTGGCTGGGCCCTGACGGCGCACCTAACCGAACCCCCAACGATCAATTACTCGCGATATTGCGACGGTGAGCCTCATATAGGAGGGGGGGTCCTGCCTGCAAGGACCGAACGCAACCTTAAGGCCTGAAAATGCTGACGTTTGAAAGATTGTGTCAGCTCAGGGCAGGGCAAGGTTCCGTCAAGGTTCAGGCCTTAAGGCGTGTTAACAAATGGGCAGGGAGGTGAGCGCGCACTCACGCCACCATCCGGAAAACGCGTCGCGCCACGCCGGCCCGATGAGCGCCATCGGCGCGGTATTTGGCCGCTACACGACATGGCCTGACGACCGGCACGCCGGCGGAAATGCCCGGAAAATGTTAGGGGAGCGGCGATATCGCGCCAAAAATCCAACGTTTCGCGACGTGATGAGGGAACGGATGCCCGCCCCGGCCTGTTGCAGGGACATCAAAACCGCTAAAAGCGGACCGAACAAACAACGCCCTCACCCCTTGAGGGCTGCGCCGGCCGACCATCGAACGGCCTCAATGCAAACCCGGTAGACCCTTCATGAAGCCTGTTCGATACCTCGCTGCGGTTGCCCTGGTTATTGCCGCCACCTGCTCCGCGTTCGCCGCCGATCCGGTATTTCCACCGGGTGCCAGGGTCGGCATGACGCCGCTGGTCGGGCTTGGCAAAGCCAAGATGTTCATCGGATTCGAGACCGAGGATCAGGGCGTCAAGGTGCTGGTGACGGACCTGCCTGCGGAGGCCTATGGCGAGGTCGCCAATGCTTTCAAGAACAATCCCGGCGGCACCGGCGGCGTCAAGCCGGAGAGCATCGAAACCAGTGCGGGGCTTGCGTACTACACCGTCGAAAACGCCAAGGATGGCGCGACCAATGTCCGGCGTTATTCGATGATCCTGCCGGGCCCGACCTTCTCGGGCTACGTCGCGGTGCAGGTGCCGGAGAACGCCGCCAAGATCTACACCGATGATGCCGTCCGCCAGATGTTCGCATCGGCCGTGATCCGCACCGCCGTCCCGGTCGATGAACAACTCGGGCTGATGCCGTTCAAGATGAACGAACTCGCCGATTTCAAGAATGTCCGCACGCTGGCGCCGGGCGCCGCGCTGATCCTCGCCGATGGCGAGGAAAAGACCGGCTTCGAAATCGCGCCCTTCATGATCATCGGCATCATCGGATCCGCGCCGGCACAACCCGACGACCGCGGTCGTTTCGCCCAGCAGATCGCAACGACGATCCCCGGCGTGCGCGACGGGCGGGTCACGATGTCCGAGGCGGTGCGCATCGACGGCCAGCCCGGCTATGAGACGCGGATCGAAGCCACCAGCGGCAAGGACAATACGCCGGTCACGATCGTGCAGTGGTTGCGGTTCGGCGCCCAATCTTCGCTGCGCATCATCGGCAGTTCGCCGCGTGACGATTGGGCCAAGTCGTTCACGCGTTTCCGCGCCGTGCGTGACGGAATCCGGCCGCGCGGCTGAAGCCCGAAATTAGTCAGCCCGCCGAAATTAGGGGCTTTTGTTCGTACACCAATGGAACTAGCTTTTCCCCGTCGGCATTCAACAACCGGGGAGAAGCATCATGTTTACTCGCAGGCTGGTTCTGACAGGTATTGGCGCGACGTCCGTCGCCGCCCTCGTTCCATCAGCGCTTTGGGCCGCACCGATCAAGCCTGATGAGGCTTCCGCCCTGCTCGTCATCGACGTGCAAAATTGTTTCCTGCCCGGCGGCAGCCTCGCGGTCAAAGACGGCGAACAGGTCGTTCCCATCATCAACCGCATCGCCAAGGGCTTTGCCAATGTGGTGCTGACGCAGGACTGGCACACCGCGGGCCATGTCTCGTTCGCGACATCGCATTCCGGCAAGAAGCCGTTCGAGACGGTCAGCCTGCCCTACGGCAAGCAGGTGCTGTGGCCCGATCACTGCGTGCAGGGCACCGAAGGCGCCTCGCTGTCCAAGGATCTTTCGATCCCGCAGGCCGGGCTCATCATCCGCAAGGGATTCCACAAGGAGGTCGACAGCTATTCGGCCTTCACCGAGGCCGACGGCAAGACCACGACCGGGCTCGCCGCCTATCTGAAGTCGCGCAAGGTGAAGCGCCTGTTCCTGGCCGGGCTTGCCACCGATTTCTGCGTGGCATGGTCCGCCATCGATGCGCGCAAGGCCGGCTTTGAGACCTATGTGGTCGAAGACGCCTGCCGCGGCATCGACACCCAGGGCTCGCTCGCGAAAGCCTGGGCCGATATGGGCAAGGCCGGCGTCAAGCGAATCCAGTCAGGTGATATCGCGGCCTGATCGGGTTTCCAGCAGAGGCGAGGCATGTCCGGTCCGGCGGCACCGTTCGCATTCGAGATGGTCCGTCGTGCGCCGTCACAGCGCACGGCCGGCCTGATCACGGGAATGACGGGCTACCGCGAGACCGCGCGTGGCCAGTTTTGCCAGCGCGAGGCAGCACCGCTGGCGGTGCCGCTGATCATCAGCTTTGGTACACCGTTCACGATCGCGCTCGGACGCGATCCCGATGCGGCCGACCGTCAGCACAGTTTCGCCGCGGGACTTTACGCCGGCGCCGTATACATCGAGTCTGATGGCGCTGCCGAATGCGTGCAGGTGGATTTCACGCCGCTTGGCGCCTTTCGCTTTTTCGGCGGCGCCGTGGTCGACCTCACCGCGCGCATGATCGGGATCGATGACGTGCTCGGCGCCGAGGGCCCGCGGCTACGCGAGCGCCTCGGCGCGACCAGCGGCTGGCAGCGCCGCTTCGATATCGTCGAGGATTTTGTCACGCGTCGCGCCCATTTCCTGCCGTCCCCCGAACTCGAATTCGCCTATCGCCGGCTGGCGCGCAGCGGCGGCGGGATTCGGATCGGCGCCCTGGCCGAGGAGATCGGCTGGAGCCGCAAGCACCTCGTCGATCGCTTTCGATCCGAGTTCGGTCTCGCCCCCAAATCCATTGCGCGCATGATGCGGTTCCATCAGGCTTGCCGGCTGGCGCGAACCGGGACGTCGCATGGCTGGGCCGGGATCGCAGCGGAGAGCGGTTTTTCCGATCAAGCCCATCTCGTGCGCGAATTCGTTTCCCTTGCCGGCGAACCGCCGACGGCCTGGGCGCGACGCCTGGCGTTGACCGACAGCCGCCTCACACGCCTGCAACACGCGTTTGCGGACGGGTAACAAATCTTCAAGCTGATGGTGCCCGGTCTCGCGCATACTCGCGGCGACCTTGAGCAAGCAGGAGATTCTCCGTGACTGACATCATCGAAGCCCCGCGCATCTATCCCACGCTTCGCTGCAAAGACGCCGAGGCGATGATGCGCTGGCTAAAGGACGTCGTTGGCTTCACGGAATACGTCGTTTACCGCAAGGATGGCGTGGTGCAGCACGCCGAGCTCGCCTACGGGTCCTCGCTGCTGATGCTGGGCCAATGCCGCGACGACGAATATGGCCGGCTGGTCGGCGACATCGGCGGCCGTCGCACCGACGCGTTATATATTGCCGTCAGCGATCCGGACGCGCTGCACGCCAAGGCAAAAGCCTCCGGCGCGAAAATCGAGATGGAACTGCACAACACCGACTACGGCAGCCGCGATTTCGCCTGCCGCGATCCGGAAGGCAATCTCTGGAGCTTCGGCACCTACTGGCCGAAAACGCATGAGAAGCCGATGGATGCACCGGCCTGATCGTTCGCGTTCGATTCAGTTCGTGACGTCGGCGGCGGGCGCCGGCTTGGCGCCGCCCTTGGAGACGCCGACCAGCGCCGGGCGCAGCACGCGCTCGCCGATCGTGTAGCCGGCCTGCACCACCTGCACCACGGTGCCCGACGGCACCGACGTGTCGGGCACTTCGTACATCGCCTGCTGGAAGTTCGGATTGAACTTCTCGCCCGACGGATCGAATTTCTTGACGCCGTTCTTCTCCAGCGTGTTGAGCAGCGACCGCTCGGTCAGCTCGACGCCTTCGATGAACGACTTCAGCGCCGGATCGGCCGAGGCCTTCATTTCAGCCGGAATCGCGTCGAGCGCGCGCTGCAGATTGTCGGCGATGTCCAGAATGTCGCGCGCAAATCCGGTGATGCCGTAGATCCTGGCATCGGCCACTTCCTTGGCGGTGCGCTTGCGCAGATTTTCCATCTCCGCCAGCGTGCGCAGCATCTTGTCGCGCGCTTCGGCCGCCTCCTTCGTCAACGCCTCCACCGACCCCTCTTCGGGATCGTCGGGCATGATGTAGGGCTTGGAGACCACGGGCTCGCCGCTCTGGGCCGCCGCGTCTTCATTCGGCCGGTTGGGATCGGTCATAAGTCTGCCTTCTCAAAAGAACCGTCGGGTCAAATGGGGATTTGCTGCCCGGGATATCGTGCTTTAGCGGGCGAAAATCAAGCGTTTCGCATAGCGTTTTCGAGCGAAGCATGCTCCGGACTTGATCCGGGGTGGACCCCCGGTTCGCGTTAAGAAAACGCGTCAAAACAAAAAAGCCGTTTTCGGGGCCGGATTAACCACCCAGCATGCGGCTGACGATCCGCGCGGCATAGTCCACCGTGGGGATGACCCGGGCGTAGTTAAGCCGGGTCGGTCCGATCACGCCGAGAACGCCGACGATCCGGCCCGCCGCGTCGCTATAGGGCGCGATGATGGTGGAGGAACCCGACAGCGAGAACAGCTTGTTCTCCGATCCGATGAAAATCCGCACGCCTTCGGCGCGCTCGGCCCGGCCAAGGAGATCGATGACGCCGCGCTTGGTCTCGAGATCGTCGAACAGCGATTTGACGCGCTCCAGATCCTCCAGCGCATGCAGGTCCTCGAGCAGATTGGCGTGACCGCGCACGATCAATTGGCGGTCCTCGCTTTCACCACCGGACCAGCTTGCGATGCCGGCCGCGATCACCTTCTGCGTCAGCTGATCGAGTTCGGCGCGGCTTTGCGTCAGCGCGGTTTCGAGTTCGAGCCGCGATTCCGCCAGCGTACGGCCGCGAATCCGGGAATTGAGAAAATTACTGGCTTCCGTCAGCGCCGACGAGGGCACGCCGGGCGGCAGCGTCAGCACGCGGTTTTCGACCTGGCCGTCTTCTGAGACCAGCACCACCAGCGCGCGTTCCGGCTCCAGCCGCACGAATTCGATGTGCTTGAGCCGCGAATTGGATTTGGCGGTCAGCACCACCGCCGCGGCGCGGGTCAGGCCGGACAGCCGCGTCAGCGCTTCGCCGAGTGCTGCCTCGACCGATTGCGCGCGGCCGACGGAGGCAAGCTGGGTCTGGATCGATTGCCGTTCGTCTTCGGTGAGGTCGCCGACCTGCATCAGGGCGTCGACGAAGAAGCGCAGACCGAGTTCCGTGGGCAGCCGGCCGGCCGAGGTATGCGGCGCATAGATCAGGCCGAGCTGTTCGAGGTCCGACATCACGTTGCGCACCGAGGCCGGCGACAGCGGCATCGCGATCAGGCGCGAGATGTTGCGCGAGCCGACCGGTTCGCCGGTCGCAAGGTAACTCTCGACGATTTGACGAAAAATGTCGCGCGAGCGCTCATTGCGCTGGGCCAGCCCGGCATTCGGCGTGATCAGACCAATCGGATCGTGGTGGGCCACCAATTACTCCCTCACAGCTGCCCCTAATCTGTCTATCCGGAGGGGCTGTGACAAGCACGCATTACATCCCAAAACGCGGCCAAAGCCCTTGCCGCTGCCCGCTCCCCCTCCTACAAGCACCGCGAACCATTATTGCTTGGTTTTCCGGAGGATCCCCCATGCGGCCAAGCCGCCGTGCGCCCGATGAGCTGCGCCCCGTGTCGCTGGAACGGGGCGTCGTCAAATACGCCGAAGGTTCCTGCATGGTGAAGTTCGGCGATACCCATGTGCTGGTCACGGCGACGCTGGAAGAGCGGCTGCCGCCCTGGCTCAGGGGCCAGGGCCGCGGCTGGGTCACGGCCGAATACGGCATGCTGCCCCGTGCCACGCTGGAACGCACCCGCCGCGAGGCGGCCGCCGGCAAGCAGGGCGGCCGCACCGTCGAGATCCAGCGCCTGATCGGGCGCTCCTTGCGCGCGGCTGTCGACCTCGAAGCGCTCGGCGAGAGACAGATCACGGTCGATTGCGACGTGATCCAGGCCGATGGCGGCACCCGGACCGCCTCGATCACCGGTGCCTGGGTGGCGCTGACCGACTGCATCTCCTGGATGAAGACCCGCAACATGCTGAAAGCCAACGTGTTGCGCGACAATGTCGCGGCGATCTCCTGCGGCATCTACAAGGGCACGCCGGTGCTCGACCTCGATTACGCCGAGGATTCCGAGGCCGACACCGACGCCAATTTCGTCATGACCGGCGATGGCCGCATCATCGAAGTGCAAGGCACCGCCGAAAAGACGCCGTTCTCGCAGGACGAGTTCCTGGCGCTGATGGCGCTGGCGCGCAAGGGTGTCGCGCGTCTGGTGGACTTGCAGAAGATGGCCGTCGCGTAGTCTGATCGATCATGCACCGTCGAATCACAGGCCGCCTCGTGATCGCGACCCACAATCCCGGCAAGCTTGCCGAGATGCGCGAGTTGCTGGCGCCGCATGGTGTCGAGGCGGTCTCGGCAGGCGAACTCGGCCTCGATGAGCCCGAGGAGACCGGCGAGACGTTTCGGGCCAACGCCGTGATCAAGGCCATAGCCGCCGCGAATGCGACGCAACTTCCGGCCTTTGCCGACGATTCCGGCCTCGTGGTCGATGCGCTGGACGGCGCGCCCGGGATTTATTCGGCGCGCTGGGCCGGACCGGGCAAGGATTTCATGGCGGCGATGACACGGATCGAGCGGCTGTTGCAAGAACGCGGCGCCACCACCCCTGACAAGCGCAAGGCGCATTTCGTCTCGTCCTTGTGCGTCGCCTGGCCCAACGGCCACCTCGAAGAGGTCGAGGCGCGCGTCGATGGAACTCTGGTGTGGCCGCCGCGCGGCACCGAGGGTTTCGGCTACGATCCGTCGTTCCTGCCGAACGGACATGGCCGCACCTTCGGCGAGATGGCCAGCATCGAGAAGCACGGCCTGCCGCCGCTGGGGCTCGGCCTGTCGCATCGCGCCCGCGCCTTCGTCAAACTGGCGGAGATCTGCCTTGAGTAACTCCTTGGGTAGCTTTGAACGCCCTCAAGGCAAAGCGGCTTTCGGCGTCTACGTGCACTGGCCGTTCTGCCTGTCGAAATGTCCGTATTGCGATTTCAACAGCCATGTCCGGCACGCGCCGATCGACGAGGCGCGGTTCGTCAGTGCGTTTGCGCGCGAGATCGAAACCTCGGCCGAGCGTGCGTCGGGGCGGGAAGTCACGTCGATTTTCCTCGGCGGCGGTACGCCGTCGCTGATGGCGCCGCAGACCGTGGGCGCGATCCTGGATTCGATCGGCAAACACTGGCGCGTTGCGCCCGACGTCGAAGTGACGCTGGAGGCCAATCCGACCAGCGTCGAGGCCACGCGATTCCGCGGCTATCGCTCAGCCGGCGTCAACCGGGTGTCGCTCGGCGTGCAGGCGCTGGATGATGCCTCGCTGAAAGCATTGGGCCGCCTGCATAGCGCGCGCGAGGCGCTCGATGCGGTGGCGATCGCCCGCCAATCGTTCGACCGTTATTCGTTCGACCTGATCTATGCCCGCCCCGACCAGACGCCGCAGATGTGGGCCGATGAACTGAAACTCGCGATTTCCGAAGCCGCCGAACATCTGTCGCTCTATCAACTCACCATCGAGGAAGGCACGCCGTTCTTCGGGTTGCATGCGGCGGGCAAACTGAAGACGCCGGACGAGGCCGTCGCCCGTGCGCTGTATGACGTGACGCAGGAGGTTTGCGCCGCGCACGGCCTTCCTTCCTACGAAATTTCCAATCACGCGCGGCCGGGCGCGGAGTGCAAACATAATCTGGTCTATTGGCGCGGCGAGGAATATGCCGGCATCGGTCCGGGCGCGCATGGCCGCCTCGATATCGATGGCGTGCGGCACGCGATCGCCACCGAAAAGCGCCCCGAAGCCTGGCTGATGCGGGTCGAAGCCAACGGCCACGGCTTCATCACCGACGACATCCTCAACTCGGAAGAGCGCGCCGACGAATTTTTGCTGATGGGATTGCGGCTCGCCGAGGGCATCGATCCCAGGCGGTATGCCGCACTGTCGGGCCGGACGCTCGATCCCGGCCGGATCGCCGTGCTGCGCGAAGAAGGCGCGATTGTCGTCGACGCCGACGGCCGGCTGCGGGTGACGCAGGCCGGTTTCCCGGTGCTCGATGCGGTCGTAGCCGATCTCGC
>JACDAG010000975.1 GCA_013695565.1 Bradyrhizobium sp. | reverse complement strand
TCGCATTGCTGTTCTCGGGCGCGGTCAACCCGAACCTGCTCGGCCTCATCGTCGTGGTGGCGCAGGCCATCGCAACCGGCGTGTTCGCCGAGCTGCAATATATCGGCCTGCGCAAGAGCGGCGGCGTAGTGACGGCGTAGACGTCATTGCCTGCGACAAACGCGAAGCGTTTGCGCAAGGGAGCAAAGCGACGAAGCAATCCAGAATCGCGCGTGGCGCTCTGGATTGCTTCGCTAACGCTCGCAATGACGAGGATGGTCCTCAACTTAACGCCAGCGCCGCCAACATCCCCGCCAGCGTCAGGACAAGCCCGATCACCAGCATGGGTACGAGGCTGCGGCCGGAATACGGATCGGCCTGATCCTTATTGGGAACGACACGTGCACGGCTGGTCATTGGACTGCTGCTGCCTGGTTACGCCGAAATCTCTCGCCGGGCGCCAGCACGACGCCCTGCCCGCCGGCGATGCCGAGTTCGAGGCTCGCCGCGATCCGTTGCGCCCGCTCGACGAAATGCGCGGCGGCCAATGGCGGACAGATTTCGCCTGCCGCAGCCTCGAACAGCTCCAGCCAGCGGTCGAAATGACCGGCGTCGACCGGCAGCGGCATGTGTTTCACCATTGGAGTGCCGTGATAGCGGCCTGACATCAGCGCGACCGACGACCAGAATGCGCACATCCGTGCGAGATGCGACTCCCAATCCCGGATACGTGCGTCAAAGATCGGCGCCAATACCGGATCGCTGCGGACCTTGGCATAGAAGCCGCGCACCAGTCGTTCGATCATGGCCTCGGTTATCCCGGTTCTTTCCATGATCTCGGCCTTGATCGCCTCGCGTCGCTCTGCCCCGGTCACTTCATGTCCCTTAAATAGGCATTTCCAATACCTATTTAGACGGCTATAGAGGAGCTGCCAAGTCAATTTTTCAAAGAGCTCCCATGCGCCTGACATCGTTCACCGATTTTGCCCTGCGCGCGCTGATGCGGCTGGCCGGCGAACCGGCGCGCTCGTTCGCCACCAACGAGATCGCGACCGAATTCGGCATTTCCCGCAATCATCTGGCCAAGGTGGTGCGAGACCTTGCCGACGGCGGCTTCATTTCGACCCAGCGCGGCGCCGGCGGCGGGTTCAGCCTGGCGCGGCCGCCGCAGTCGATTACGCTCGGTGAAGTCGTGCGGGCGCTGGAAGGCGAAGCGCTGGTGGAATGTTTTCGTGAGGACGGCGGAGCTTGCATATTGACGCCGCGCTGTCGCCTGAAGGCAAAACTCGCCGCAGCGCGTGAAGCCTTCATGCGCGAGCTCGATGCCACGACGCTGGCGGAATGCGCCTATCCCGCGCGATCCAAAGCCAGCCCCTTAAAAACCGGTTCTGCGCGAGGCCTGGCATGAAGGGAATCGAATTTGCCGATGGCACCGTGGAGATCGATGCGTCGATCGTCGCCGAAGGCCTCGGCATCGCACTGCCGCGGCTCAAGGAAGGGATGCGCGCCGGCACCATCACCAGCCTGTCCGAGCGCGGGGTCGACGCGGACCAGGGCCGGCATCGCCTGACGTTCTTCAGTGAACACCGGCGTTTTCGCGTGGTCGTCGACGCGTCGGGCGAGATCGTGCAGCGCTCAGCGGTGGATTTTGGGGAATCGATGTTGCCGAAAGCGGTGCGGAAGCCGGGCTAGAGCCTTTTCCGTTTCGATTGAATCGAAACGGGGCTCTGGATTCCCTATCTTGACGCGTTTTCTTAGCGCGAACCGGATCCACTTCGCTGGAAAACGCTATAGTTGTAGACGTCATTCCGGGATGGTGCGTTAGCACCAGACCTCAGGTGCGCAATTGCGCACCGGGGAATCTCGAGATTCCGGGCTCGATGCTTCGCATCGCCCCGGAATGACGGAATCATTCTTACGCCGACGCGCGGCTTCGCTGGCCTGCGGCTTCGTAACAATTCCGGGTTTTGCGGTCGAGGTCTTGCGGGCGTCGCCGTTCAGGGATTTTCCGTTCAGCGGATTCCCATTCGACGACTTGCCGTTGAGCTGGGTGCCGTTCAGCTTCACTGGCCTTGCGCTTCTCGGCCTCTTTCAGCGCCTTGCGCTCCGCCTTGGCTTTCAGGCGAAGCTTCTCCGCCCTCGCCTCGGCGCGCTTCTTCTTGCGCTTCTTTTCACACGCCGCGCATTTGCAGCCGATCGGCTTCAGATAGGCTTTGAAATAATCCGTGCCGTAATCGTAATTGATCTCGTCGCCGGGCTCGATGTTCTTGATGGCGCGGATGATGACCTTGCGCTTGCGCGGCTTGACATCGGATTCGGCGTTCGGCCTGCAGGCGTGGTTGATGTAGCGGGCGACGTTGGCGCGCACCGACCCGTCGATGGTCCAGCGGTTGGTCAGTTCGAACAGATATTTGTTCTCGATCGCGTCGTCTTTTTTCTTCTTCGAATCCAGCAATGGCCCAAAATAGCGGACGATTTTGGTGCCCTTCTTGATCGGCTTGGTGGCGAAGAGGCCGAGTCCGGTGCGGGAGCGGCCGACGCGATAGGGTTTGTTCGACGATATGGTAGCCATGACGATTGAATAACTGACACCCTGAAGGAGAGGAATTGAAGCCGTCCTTCTAGGACGATTCCATGGCCATGTCAGGTATTTCGCCTGGTTTCCTTGAACCTTCCCCAGATTGCACACGTCTGAAATGACATGGTTCCCCAAAAGCCGGGGGAACGAAGGACGCCACGGGATGAAACGCCTCCGATATCTGCATCTGACGGCATTGGCCTTCGCGGCAAGCGCCGGGCCTGGCCTGCCCTCACCGGCAAATGCCCAGACATTCAGCAGCAGCTACACGTCCACGGCGCCAAAGGAATGCCGCATGATCGGCAAACCCAGCGAGCTCGATGGCAGCACGACACGGGTATGCCCGGGCAAAGCCGGGCTGGTGGTGCTGATCAGCGAAGACGATCTGCGTGAAACCGTCTCGGTCGGCCGTAACCGCGCCACGGCGGCCAAGGAACCGGCCGCGCAAAGCTGGTTCGGCCCGTTCAACTCGACCACCAATACGGTCGAATGGCGGGCGGCCGACGGCAAGCCGTTCGCGATCATCCAGCGCTGGCACATCGCCGACAACAGCGATCCGGACAAGGAGGGCCGGCCGACCGCCAAGCCGATGCTGGCGGTGACCAGGCTGCCGCCCGGCGACGTCTGCCACGTCGCCTATATCGACGCCCAGGCCAACACCAATCCGAACGAACTCGCCCGCAAGGCCGCCGACGACCTCGCGCGCAAATTCGAATGCGGCAAGGACGAGGTGAAGGTGATCGGCGAAACCGGCCGCGCCTCAACCATGGCGAAGCGGTAGGCGCACACCCGATCAACCGATGCAGGTCAAATCTTCGGAGACGTTGATCGGACCATCGTAGTGCTGTCGTATCAAAGCGAGGTTTTCCTGGAGTGGGCCGAGGCTCCGGGCCATGTTATGCGACAGCACCAGCTGCTTCACGCCCGCAAGTGCCGCCAGGACGCCGATCTCGCTTGGTCTGGCGTGCAACCGGCGCGAAGCCGGGTCCGCCATTTCAGGCACGGCGTGATCCATCACCAGGATGTCGGCGTCCTTGATCATGGCGGCGAAAGCAGGGTTGTCGCCATTCTGGTCTCCGGCAAAGGCGATCCGGCGACCGCGAACCTCTACCAAATAGCCGAGAGCCGGAACCAGGCCGTGTTTGACACCAACGGCCGTCAGCTTGAAGCGATCGTTCCCGAACGCCGATTTTGGCGCCTTCACATCCATGTTGATTTCGCTGATCTCGGCACGGACCATCCCACCGCTGCCGTCGAGATAGCCGGACAAGTATCGAAACGCACCCCGTTTGGGATCGAACAGCGCACGCATGAATTCCTTCATGCCGGGGAAAACGCCTCCACCACTGGGACCGATCATCGGCAACGGCCGCTTCCGCTCGCTGAAGAAGCCGCTCTTCAGCAATGCAGGCAGGTCGGAGACATGATCCGCATGCAGATGCGTAATGGCGACGGCGTCGAGCGATTCGAACCTGGCTCTGGCCTCGCCGAAACGCAGGAAAACCCCGCCGCCGGCATCAACGAGAAGCCGCGCTTCGCCATCCAGCCAGACCAGATATCCCGAACTCGCCCGCGCGTCGTTCGTATCCGGCCCGCCCGAGCCGAGCACCTGGACCGCGACAGGCCCAGGGCACTCGGCGAAGGCTTCAAGCGGAACGGCCAGCACAAGGAGGCCGGCAGCGGTCGACAGGAGCGAACGCGGTCGTGCTCGCCGCCTCGGCATGGGCTCTGTCGCTGAGCGCGATGGCGCGGGATCGATCGCGGAACTTCGGTCCGCAAGAAAGCGCCTCACGACGCCTTCCCGCCATCCGCGGCGAACTGCCTGAGATAGCCGAACAGGTCAGCAACCTTCGCCTGAGCCGACGACAGCGTGCGGTCAGCAAGCGGCACCGCGTGGAGAATGCGTCTCATGATGGCTCTCCGGGCATCAGGGCTTTGGCGCGAAGGGATTGACCCAGCCGCCGGCCTGGGACGGCGTCTTGGTCGGATAGGCCTGGGCGAGATAATTGAGGAGCACCTTGCGCATCTCGGCGTCGGGCACCGGCATGGAATGCTTCTCCGCCATCCAGTTCAGCGTGTCGTCCCAACGGACGCGATCCATACCCTGCCGACCGACAATCTGGAACGAATGGCAGCCGATGCAATAGCCGAAGGTCTCTTCGCGGCCGGGGAAATCCGGAAGAGATTCCGGCGTCTCTTCCGCCGTCGCCGGCGTCTGCGCCGAGGCGATGGCAAGAAGGTTGGGGGTCAGGACGTTGGCAAGAAGAGCGGCCGCTGATGCGGCCGCCAGATTTTTGAACGTGACCAACATGCGTCAGCCCACCAGCACAGCGATGCGGTGGAACGCGTTCGCGCCGTAACCCTGCGGGTTCCAATTGGTCGCCACATGCGGCTGGGCGATGCCGCGTGAGTCAGTGGCGCGCACCCAGAGCTCGAAATAGCCGTCGCTGGGCAGATCGACCGAGCCGGTCCAGCGCACCCAATCGTAGCGGTTCTTCGGCTTGGCCATCGCCATCGCCTGCCAGCGCTGTCCGGCGTCGAAGGAGACCTCGACCTTGCCGACGTCGTGATCGCCGGCCCAGGCCGCGCCGCGGATCGGAACCTGGCGCGTGCCAGCCGCAAGGCGCGCGCCGTTGGCCGGTGCCGTGATGATCGAGCGCGCCGGCATCGAGGTCATGTCGGCGAAGTTGGTCTTGCCATCGACCGTCGAGCCCGGGACGACCGGAACCGTCGGCAAGCGATAAGAGGTCCCACCCATGCCCTGACCATCATGCGGGTCCTTGCGCACGAGCACGCGGGTGAGC
>JACDAG010000960.1 GCA_013695565.1 Bradyrhizobium sp. | reverse complement strand
CGTAAAGCCGCGCCGCGTTCAGCGGCTGCAGGATGTCGTGGCTGGCGGCGGCCAGGAAACGCGTTTTCGAGATGTTGGCGTCCTCGGCGGTGCTCTTGGCCCGCGCCAGTTCCGAATTCAGGCGGGTGAGCTCCTCGGTGCGGTCCCGCACCCGCTTTTCCAGCGTCGCATTGGCGCGTTCCAGCGCTTCGGCCGCCTCGAACGACGGCGTGACGTCGGAGAAGGTGATCACCAGCCCGCCGCCGGGCATCCGGTTGGCGCGCACCTCGATCACCATGTGACGGTCGGGCAGGCGTTCCAGATAGGGCTCGCCCTCGGTGGTGTAGGCGGCGAGCCGCCGTGTCAGCATTGTATCGCTGTCGCCGGTGCCGGGCGGGCCGACGGCGGCCATGAATTCGAGGATTTCCTGCAGGGGCATTCCGAGCTGCACCAGATGCGGCGGCAGCGCCAGGATCTCGCCGAACTGCGCGTTCGAGCAGATCAGCTGCAGATCCGCGTCGAACACCGCGATGCCCTGGCGTACATGGTTCAGCGCGGTCTGCAGCATCTCGCGGTTGAAATGCAGCGCGGCGTGGGAATCGTCGAGCAGCTTCAGCGCCGCCTTGGCGGAGACGGTACGCTTGCGCAGCAACAGCGACATCACGAGGCGCGAGGAGGCAGCCCCGATCGACGAGGCGATCAGGCGCTCCGCATGCTGCAGCAATTCGAAATCGGCGGGTGCTGCCGGATCGAGTTGGCCGGGACGGTCGGCGGCAAAGGCCTCGAACGTCTGCCGGGCGCGGTCGGGGCCGAGATATTGCGCCACCGTGCTCTGGATGTCCTGCACCGTGACCGTGGTGCGCCAGCGCCGGAAGGTGGGCGCGATCGGGGTCAGCGTGTTAGGCACGAACAGATCGGCCTGCAGCCGCTCGATCGACGACGGCTGGCGCGCCAGCGATAGCATCACATAGGTCAGGATATTGAGCGAGAGCGACCACAACACGCCATGCATCAGGGGCGGCAGTTCGGCGCCGAACAGCGCCCGCGGGCGCAGTGCCTCGATGCCGAACGGTCCGGCTTGCAGAAATTGCAGCCCCGCCGTGGTGGTTTCGAGGAAGCTCGGCAGGAACAGCGTGTAGATCCACACGGCGACGCCGACCAGCATGCCGCCCATGGCGCCGCGGGCGGTCCCCTGCCGCCAGAACAGCCCGCCGAAAAACGCCGGCGCAAGCTGGGCGATGGCCGCAAACGACAACAGGCCGATCGCCGCCAATTGGGCGTTGCCGAGCGCGCGATAATAGAAATAGGCCATCACCATGATGGCGAAGATCGCAAAGCGCCGCACCTTGAGCAGGAAGTCGCCGAAATCCTGCTGGCCGGGCTGGGCGCCGGGACTTCGCTGCAGCACCAGCGGCAGCACGATATCGTTGGAGACCATGATGGAAAGCGCCACACATTCCACGATCACCATCGCGGTCGCAGCCGAAAGGCCGCCGACAAAGACGGCGATGCTGAGCAAGGGCGAATTGCCCTCGATCGGCAGCGCCAGCACGAACATGTCGCTGTCGACGGCGCCGAACGGGAAGGTGATGAGGCCGGCGATCGCAATCGGGATCACGAACAGATTGATGGCGACCAGATAGAGCGGAAACAGCCAGCGCGCGCGGTTGACCTCGGCGGGGTTGGAATTCTCGACCACGCTGACATGGAACTGGCGCGGCAGCAGCATGATCGCGCAGAACGACAGCAGTGTCATGGTCAGGAAATTGCCGATCGACGGCGTGTAGTTGATCGCGCGCACCGCTTCCGGTGTCTTCATCGCGCGTTCGATCAGTTCGGCCGGCGAGAACATCCAGAACGTGACGAAAAGTCCTGCGGCGAGAAACGCCACCAGCTTGACGATGGATTCGGTGGCGACCGCCAGCATCAGGCCGTGCTGGTGCTCGGTGGCGTCGGTCTGGCGGGTTCCGAACAGCACGGCGAATACCGCCATCGCCAGCGTCACCACCAGCGCGATGTCGCCGATGATCGGCATCGATGAAAAGAGCTTGTCCTCGCTCAGGATTGTTTCCAGCGACGAGGACATCGCCTTGAGCTGGAGCGCGATGTAGGGCACCGATCCGACGATGGCGATGACGGCCACCGTTGCGGCGACCGCCTGGCTCTTGCCGTAGCGTGCGGCGATGAAGTCGGCGATCGAGGTGATGTTCTGCGATTTGGCGAGCTGGATCACGCGGCGCAGCAGCGGTGTGCACAATCCGATCATCAGGATCGGGCCGACATAGATCGCGAGGAAGTCGACGCTGGTGCGGCTGGCGAAGCCGACCGAGCCGAAGAAGGTCCAGGAGGTGCAGTAGATCGCCAGCGACAGCGGATAGATCATCATGCTGGCGCGGCCGCGTTGGCTCGGCGACAGGCGGTCGCCATAGCTGGCGACGAAGAACAACAGTCCGATATAGGCGAATGCGGCGGCGATCACGCCCCAATCGTGCAGCATTGCTGCCTGTCTCCCTTCACGGCCTTGATGCGTCGAGGTTGTTCTCCCTCGCCCCGCTTGCGGGGAGAGGGTTGGGGTGAGGGGGACTCTCCACGAACTCCGGACTCGCGGAAAGTCCCCCTCACCCGGCGCTGCGCGCCGACCTCTCCCCGCAAGCGCAGGGCGAGGTGATCAACTCGAGCAACTGGCTCCGGGCCGACTATAAACGCATTGGGCCGGCGGCGCATCGCGCTACCGGCCCAAATTCCGCCTTCGGGAACTATGGTTTATTCGGCCGCGAGCGATTTTTGCTTCAGCGGCAGGCCGAGCCGGTCCCAGACCTGGAGCAGCGCTTCGGCCAGGCCGTCGATCAGGCCGTCATCATGGTAGGGCGAGGGCGTGATTCTCAGGCGCTCGGTTCCCTTGGCGACGGTCGGATAGTTGATCGGCTGAATGTAGATGCCGTGCTCTTCGAGCAGGATATCGGAGGCTTGCTTGCACTTCTCGGGGTCGCCGACGAACAGCGGCACGATATGGGTTTCGTTCGACATGACCGGCAGGCCGGCGGCGTTGAGGATCGCCTTGACGCGGGCGGCGCGGTCCTGGTGGCGCTCGCGCTCCCAGCTCGAGGTTTTGAGGTGGCGGATCGCGGCGGTTGCGGCCGAGCAGATTGCCGGCGGCAGCGCGGTCGTGAAGATGAAGCCCGCCGCATAGGAGCGCACGGCATCGATGACGTCGGCCTTGCCGGCGATGTAGCCGCCGAGGCAACCGAAGGCTTTGGCGAGCGTGCCTTCCAGCACATCGATGCGGTGCATGACGCCGTCGCGCTCGGCGATGCCGCCGCCGCGGGGGCCGTACATGCCGACCGCATGCACTTCATCGACATAGGTCATGGCGCCGTATTTCTCGGCGAGATCGCAGATCCTGGCGAGCGGTGCAACGTCGCCGTCCATCGAATATAGGCTCTCGCAAACGATCAGCTTGGGCCGGTCGCCGGCCGCGATCAGCAGCTCTTCGAGATGGGCGACGTCGTTATGACGGAATATCTGCCGCTCGCAGCGCGCCTCGCGCACGCCCTCGATCATCGAATTGTGGTTGAGCGCGTCCGACAGGATCAGGACGTTCGGAATCAGCTTGGCGATGGTCGAGATGCCGGTATGGTTCGAGACATAGCCCGAGGTGAACAGCAGCGAGGCTTCCTTGCCGTGCAGATCGGCCAGTTCGGCCTCCAGCTGCACCAGCGGGTGATGGGTGCCGGCGATGTTGCGGGTGCCGCCCGCGCCGGTGCCGACACGGGTCGCGGTCTCGACCATGGCGCCGACCACCTTGGGGTGCTGGCCCATGCCGAGATAATCGTTGGAACACCAGATCACGACGTTGCGCTGACCTTTGGGCGAGTGCCAGAGCGCATGCGGGAAGCGGCCTGCGATCCGTTCGAGGTCGGCGAAAACCCGGTAGCGCCGCTCGTCATGCAGGCGGTTGAGGGCGGCGGAGAAGAATTTGCTGTAATCCATCACGAAACCTGAAACGGAACCGGCCGGAGCGGCGTGTGCCTTTTTAGAGCTTTTCCAGGTTTGGTGTCTATGTGAAATCCCACATTTGGGCGGGGCTCCGGGATGCTACCCAGGTCGGGAAAATCTTGTTCCCGATCAACATGCTAGCCGCAATTTGCGGTCCCGGTATTTTGGCCGTAGCTGTGAGGCTGCCGCGGGCAACGCTGCTCCAGTCAGGCGTCCAATTCCCTGATGGCGCGGTTGGCGGCGATGACGGCGTCTTCTTCGGACTTGCTGTCTTCGGCCGTCACGAAGCCGCGGATCGCCGCGCCCCGCGTGCTGGCGGTGGATAGAACAATCGGCGTCATGTTGGCGCGCCAGAGTCCGGGTTGCCGCTGAAAGGTAATGATCCGGTAGTCAGACGGTTTGGCCATTGTCGTCCTTGCGAGAGGTGGAGCCAATCGCTTCCGCGCGATTCAGCAACCGCGACAGATATTGTTCAATTTGCTGGTGGTTCGGGCGTTCTCCGCGATGAAGGGATCCTTGTAAGGAGCTCGCGGGGCCTCCTTCTCGACCAGTTTGGGTTTTTCGAGTTTCGGCGGCGACACGGCGTCGTAGCAGGCGAGCCGTGCGCTGTTGCTTTCGACCGTGCGGCACTCCGGGCCCGCAGCGTGCGCGTTTTGCGCGAGGGCGCACAGCGCCAGTGCGGCGATAAAAATCTTCATTCATTTTCCTTTGCGGGCGAAAATGCCCGATAGCGTTTTCCAGCGAAGCATATCGTCGGACTTGATCCGGGGATGGAACCCGGTTCGCGTCAAGAAACCCGTCGCAGGCAGATCACATCGACGAATAGCGAACCGCACTTTTCAGCGCGTCGTCGATCTCGTCAGCCAATTCGGCCTCGCCGATCGCATGAAGTGCTGCCGCCATCGTGGATGCCTGCACCGCACTCATCGAAAGCGGTTCGCTGCTCTCATAGCTGAACTTGATGCGCCAGATTCCACCGGGGTTGCGATGCGCTTCGACCAGCAGCGCCGGAAGATCGGGCAGTCCGTTTTCAAAAAGCAGTGCCGAGCGCGTCAACATGACGGTTTCAAATCGGCGCTACGGCGATGCAAGGCTTGAATGCGAGGGTTCGTCGGGCGCGACATCAGCATGTCGCGACCGTGCGCCCATTTCGGCCCAATAGCTATGGCTTTCGGCGATCAGGTGGATCGGAAATACAGCACGCCGTCGGTGACCTCGGAGGTCAGGCGTCCCTCGACCAGCATGTAGTTGACGTGGGCGATCAGTTCGCCGGCGGCAAAGCCCATCTGGTGGGCGTCGAGCACGTGCTTGTGGAACACGACCGGCACCAGTTCCTTCGAGGTCTGGGGATTGACCCGGCAGGCTTCCGCGATCAGGCGGCAGCGGGCCTCGTGGTGGTCGGCCAGCTGCTTGATCCGGGTCTTCATGCCGTAGAACGGCACGCCATGGCCGGGCAGCACCAAGACGTCATAGGGCAGCGTGGTGGTGAGGCTTGCCAGCGAGGCCAGATATTCCCCGAGCGAGTTCTGGTTGGGCTCGACCGCCCAGACGCTGACATTGGGCGAGATCTTGCTCAGCACCTGGTCGGCGGAAAGGAACAATTTGTCGGCGGCGCAATACAGCATCACCTGATCGAGCGCGTGACCGCCGCCGGTGATCACCTTGAAGCGCCGCATGCCGATGGAAATCTCGTCGCCATGCGAGATGCGGCGGTAGGACGGCGGCAGGATCGACACCTGCTTCAAATAATCC
>JACDAG010000942.1 GCA_013695565.1 Bradyrhizobium sp. | reverse complement strand
CTCGAAGCGGCCGAAATTCTGGTGCCGGTCGCGGCTTCGAGTTTGGCGGCGAGGGCGTGCTGTGCCGGATGATCGGTGGCGGCGTCATTGAACGAGCCGAGATAGACCGCCATGGCGCGGATGTCCTGATCGGGCAGGGCGGCGAGCTCCTTCACGACCGGCGCCATCGGTCCCGCGGCGACGCCATGCAGGCGGGACTCGCCGGTCCGCAAATACGCATAGAGTTCATCCACGCTCCAGGGGATCGGCGCCTGCGACAGCGACGTCAACGCCGGTGCCTCCCAGCCTTCCGCGAAACCGCCGGCGAGATAAGCGGTTTGCCTTTCCGCGCCCAGCATGTTGCGCGGCGAATGACAGGCGCTGCAATGGCCGAGGCCCTCGACCAGATAGGCGCCGCGATTCCACAGCTCTGATTTGCTCGCATCCGCCTGGAACGGTTTTGGGTGATGGAACAGCGCGTTCCATCCCGCCAGCAGCGGACGGATGTTGAACGGGAATGCGAGTTTGTTCGCTGGATTCTCCGCGCGCACCGGCGATTGCGCCATCAGGTAGGCATAGAGCGCCTGCATGTCGGCGTCGGAGGTCTTCGCGAAATGCGTATAGGGAAACGCCGGATAGAGCTGTCGCCCGTCGCGATGGACGCCTTCGCGCATCGCACGCTCGAAGGCGGGATAGGACCATGCGCCAATCCCGGTCGCGACATCAGGCGTGATGTTGGTGCTGTAGATGATACCGAACGGTGTTTCGAGCGGCCGACCGCCGGCATTGAGCACGCCGTTGATGCTAGTGTGGCACACCGCGCAGTCGCCGAGCGCGGCGAGCTGCTGGCCACGCGCGATGGTCGCCACCGCATAGACCGATGCATCCGGCCGCGCGATCGGCGCGATCGCGCGCCATGGCAGTACGGCGGCGCCGATCCCGATCACCGCCGCACACAATGCCGCCGCCGTTGCCAGCGCACCGCCTTGGCCGGCAAACGGGTTGTGCCATTTGTCCAGCACGGCTGCGGGCTGGGGCGCCGGCAGGGCCTCTGGAATTATCGGAGCCTCGCCGCGCAATCCTTTCAAAATTCGTTCCGGCGTGAACGGCAATTCGCGAAACCGCACGCCGGTCGCATCATAGATCGCGTTCGCGATGGCGGCGGCACTCGGCACCGAGGCAGACTCGCCGACCCCGAGCGGCGGCTGGTCCTGCCGCGGCAGCATCAGCACGTCGATCTTGGGCACCTCGGGGAATTTGATGATGGGGTAAGCGCCCCATTCCCGCGCCGTCACCGACGCGCGGTCGAACGACACTTCTTCCATCAGCGCGCGGCTGGTCGACTGGATGACGTTGCCGTGGATCTGGTGGCGGACGCCCTCCGGATTGATCATCAGGCCGGAATCCTGGCCTGCGACGACGCGGGTGACGCTGACGTCGCCGGTCGCCTTGTTGACCGCGACATCGGCGATCCACGCCGACCATGCCGCGCCATAGCCCGGAAATTTGCTGTGCACATAGAGCGCATAGGCAAAGCCGCGGCCGCGCACGATATCGCCTTCGGCTTCCGGCTCCTGCCGCACCGGCCGTGGTTTCCACCCCGCGCGCTCGGCCACCGCATGGACGAGATCGACGGCGCGGGCGTCCTTCAGGTAGCGCAGGCGATATTCGATGGGATCGACGCCGGCTTCCGTTGCGAGTTCGTCGATATAGGATTCATGCGCAAAGGTATTGGGCAGTGCGGAGACGCCGCGAAACCAGGAGGCGCGTACGATCGGCGGCATGTCGTGCGCCACCACGCGCATGTGATCGTAATCGTAAGGCGGGATCGCGGTGCGGTCGCCCATCTCGAACACGGCGGGCTCCGGCGCGATCCGCCCCGTCAGCAGCAGCGCCAGCGTCGGCGCGCCGTTCGAGGGATAGCGCGTTGCAAAATCATATCCGGCGACGCTACCGTCGGCGTTCAACCCGCCATTGACGTCCATCAATTGCCCGGTGCCCTTTGGCTCCCAGGCGTGTTCCTGTTCGCGGGTCAATTGCACGCGCACGGGGCGCCCGACCGCGCGCGACAGCAATAGCGCATCGGCGGTGACATCGTCGGCGCAGTTGCGGCCATAGCAGCCGGCGGCTTCCATCCGGATCACGTCGATCTCGGCTTCCGGCCGCTCGATTAGCAGTGCAAGATCGCTGCGCAGGATGTGCGGGTTCTGCGTGCCGGACCAGACCCTGATCGCGCCGTCCTGAACATCGGCGACCGCGCAGGACGGGCCGATCGAGCCGTGCATCTGATACGGCCAGACGTACGTCC
The DNA here is from genome assembly GCA_013695565.1 of Bradyrhizobium sp. GTDB lineage: Bacteria > Pseudomonadota > Alphaproteobacteria > Rhizobiales > Xanthobacteraceae > Bradyrhizobium. Next base: position 125 of record JACDAG010000942.1, on the reverse strand, counting down.
GCGCCATCGGCTTGGCGGCGGACGCTATCGCGGCATCGACATCGCCCTTGTCGATCAGCGTCCGCGGCGTCGACGGATTGGCGCGTAACGCGGTTGCGAGTTCGCCGAGATCGGGCAGCATAGGC
>JACDAG010000931.1 GCA_013695565.1 Bradyrhizobium sp. | reverse complement strand
GAAATCGACATCGACCAGCGCGCTGGTCTTGCCGTTGAAAATCAGGATCGAGGCATCCGGCTGCCGCCCGAGCGCCTGCCTGGCGGCACGCGCAACCTCGCGCAGATCGCCGGATCCGACGCAGCGGTCTCCCTCGAAGGCGATATAGGCGGTTTCCGGCGCGGGGTTCATGGCAATTCCTCGATTTGGAGGATATATTACCCGGGTAAATTAGGCGTGTCAAAGCGATCCTTGCAAAACCCCGTGCCTTACCCCGCCTTGAAGCCATCTCGACTTTCCCACGCCCGGCTGGCACCAACGCGGGCCATCAATTCAGGGGACGGCCATGCTGACGGTGCATCATCTCAACAATTCCCGCTCGCAGCGCGTGCTGTGGCTGCTCGAAGAACTCGCCGTGCCCTACGAGATCGTGCGCTACCAGCGCCAGCCCGACATGCGCGCGCCGAAAGAGCTGCGCGCCATTCACCCGCTCGGCAAATCGCCCGTCATCACCGACAACGGCAACACCATCGCGGAATCGGGCGCGATCGCCGAATACATCATCGCCACCCATGGCAATGGCAAACTGATCCCGGCGCCGAATACGCCGGAACGGCTGCGCTACACCTATTGGCTGCACTATGCGGAAGGCTCGGCGATGTCGCCGCTGCTGCTGAAGCTGCTGTTCACGCTGATGCCGAAGCGCGCCCCGGCGCTGCTGCGGCCGCTGGTACGCAAGGTCTGCAACACGGCGCTGACCACCCTGGTCAATCCACAGCTCAAGCAGCATATGGATTATTGGGAAGGCGAACTGGCCAAGAGCGAATGGTTCGCCGGCAATGAATTCTCCGGTGCCGATATCCAGATGAGTTTTCCGCTCGAAGCCGCCGCGGCGCGGGGCGGGCTGGAGCAGGGACATCCCAAGGCGATCGCGTTCCTCGAACGCATCCACGCCCGGCCCGCCTATGCGCGCGCACTGGAAAAGGGCGGGCCGTACGCGGTGGGGCGGTGACGTAGTCATTCCAGGATGGTGCGTTAGCACCAGACCCGGAATCTCGAGATTCCGGGTTCGACGCTTCGCACCGCCCCGGAATGACCCCTTAAGGCTGCACCGCCGCGATCACTTCCTTGACCAATCGCCCGAGCCCGCGGATGTCGCCGGTCGGATCGACGCTGTCGCCGAGGCGCACGACGACCAGACGCTGCGACGGCATGATCACGATACGCTGGCCGAGATCGCCGGACGCAAAGAACGCGTCGCGGGGAATGCCGAGTCGGACCCGCCCCCTCGCATTTGCGTGCTCGCTGCGGTTGGTCCAGAAGCCAGCGCCGTAATCGCTGTCGAGCGTCGCGGCGGCCGAGAAATCCACCCAGTCCTCGTGCAGCAGGCGCTTGCCGCCGACGATGCCGTCATTGACGAAGAGCACTCCGAACCGCGCCCAGTCCCGCGCGCTCGCCAGCATGTAGGTCGATCCCTGCAACGTGCCCGAGGCGTCGAATTCGAGCGTGACGTTGCGCATTCCGAGCGGATTGAACAATTCGCGCCACGCGAACGCCAGACTCTGCTCCGGCCCGCCCGTGCTGTCGCGGATAATCCGCGCCAATAGCTGCGTCGTTGCGCTGGAGTAGGCCCAGCGCGTACCCGGCGGGGCGATCACCGCGGCGTTGACCACCGAGCCCGCCATGTCGTCGCGCAAATAGACCATCTGGCTGGAAGGATCGAACCCGCTGTTGGTCTCATCGAGCGCCAGCCCCGTGGTCATGCGCAGCAGGTGCTCGACTTCGATCTCGCGCCTGAGGTCGCCGCGCCATTCCGGTATCGGCGCCGGCATCGAGGGCGTCACCAGGCCTTGCTGGGTGAGTATCCCGATCAGCGCATTGACCACCGACTTGGTCATGGAAAAACCCATCAGCGGCGTATCGACGCCGATACCGGCGGCATAACGCTCGGCGATCACCCTGCCGTCATGCACCACGACGACGGCCTTGGTGCGCCGGAACGGCGGCTCGGCCGGCTCCTCGAAGGCATGATCGAGCGCGGCCTTCAATGCGGGATCGGACAGCGTCACAATATCGGGTCCGGCAATTGCATCCAGCAGCGGTGGTGTCTTCGGCACTCTCAGCGCGTCGATATCACTCCGGAGCACATAAGGCTCCTTGGTGCCGTGCCGCAGCACGCAGCCGAGCCCTTCATGATAGACGGCACGGCTGCCAAACATCCACGCCGCGGATGCATCGACCGTCCTGGCCGTGCGATCGATCTGGAATCCCAGCATTCGGCGCAAGCGGCGCAGGCCGTCGCGTTCGACGGTCTCGGAAAACGCCGTCTGCGGATCGAGCCCGGAGACGAACGTCTTGGAGCAGACATTGTGCGCGACCACGCCCGTGGCGACGCGGATGGCGCGATCGGGGCGGAAGGCGACGCAGGCGCCGGCTGACGCGGTCAGCAGCAATCCGACAGCGATCCAACTACGCCAGCCCACCCACGTTTCTCCCGCAGCCGATCGTTTCTAGCGCGCCGGCTGCGCCGCGCCAACC
>JACDAG010000908.1 GCA_013695565.1 Bradyrhizobium sp. | reverse complement strand
GCTCTGACGTCGGCGGCAGCACCCGGGATGGACAACAGCTTCCCGGGCGCGGTGGAATTCATCTCCTATCTCGGCTCGCAGGTGGATCTGCACGTCCGCCTGTCGCCAAAGGAACGCGTCATCGTGCAGATCCAGAACCGGCCGGAACAGCCGCTGCCGGTGATCGGGGAACAGGTCCATATCGGCTGGAGCAAATCGACAGGCCGCGTATTTCAATCATAATATCTGCCAACCAACACCCGGAGGCATTCCCCATGACTCGATCGACATCCCGCCGTGAAGTCCTGCTTGGCGCCGCTGCATTAGCCGGCGCCGCCAGCCTGCCTCGCTTCGCTTCGGCGCAGGCCAAGGGCCGTATCGTTGTCGGCACCTGGGGCGGCGATTACGCCCGCCTGCTCAACAAGAACATCGAGGCGCCGCTCCTGATCAAGGACGGCTGGGAGGTGGTGCAGGACCAGGCCGGTGATCCCGAACGCCGCTCGAAGATCCTCGCCGAGATGCGGCTGCCGCGCGGCACGTCAGACGTGCAGGGCCTTTCGGCCATCAACATGTTCCAGATGCACGACGCCGGCAGCGTGCTGCCGATTGACTACGGCAAGCTCAAGAATGCCGGCAATCTGCTGCCGGCGATGAAATATCCCTACGGCGTCGGCCACATCTATTCGGGCAAGGTCGGCGTCTACAATCCGAAGATCATGACGACCGCGCCGGTCAGTTACAAGGACGTGTTCGATCCCAAGCAGGGCAACAAGCTCGGCATCATCGACATCCAGTATCAGTATACGATGGTCTGTGCTGCGCTCGCCGCCGGCGGCAAGGTCGATGATCTCGAGCCCGGCAAGAAGCTGCTGCTGGAGTGCAAGAAAGCCGGCATGCGGATCTATCCGACCAATGAGGCGTTTGCCCAAGGTCTGAAGGCCGAGGAATTCGGCCTCGGTGTGATGTGGAAAGCCCGCGTCGTGCAATGGCAGAACGCCGGCATTTCAGTGACGGCGATGACCCCGACCGAAGGCGCACTGGCCTATGTTTCGGGCTTCGTGATCCCCAAAAACTCGCCCAACAAGGACGGCGCCTACGCCTATCTCGACGCCATGCTGGACAAGAGCGCGCAGGAAGCCTTCGCCGTCGACATGGGCTACAATCCCACGGTCACCAACGCCGTGGTCGCGCCCGATCTCAACAAGCGCATCGGCTTCACCCCCGACGAGATCAAGAAGCTGGTCGATCTCGACTACAACTATCTCAACAAGACCGACGTCGCGCTCAAGGAGTGGTGGGACAAGGAGCTGAAGGGGTGAGCGGGCATTAGAGGTAACCGATGGCAGCGACCGCTGCAGCGCAGTTCCAGTCCGACGAGAGGCCGACGTCGCTGCTCTCGGCCTCGACATTGATCGGGCCGGCGACGGTGTTCGTGGTTGCCGGTCTGGTGCTGCCGCTGGCGATCCTGTTGCGCTACAGCTTCGACAAGGTCGACGCGCGGCGCATCATGATCGATACGTTCTCGTTCGACAATTACGTCAAGTTCTTCTCCGATCCCTATTACACCGGCGTGCTGGCAACGACGTTGCGGGTCGCCGCGTTGTGCACCGTGATCTGCCTCGCCATGGGTCTGCCGCTTGCCTATGTGCTGGCGCGCACCCAGTCGCGGTACAAGAACGTGCTGATCATGCTGGTGGTGCTGCCGCTGTTCGTCGGCAACGCCGTGCGCGCAGCCGGCTGGATGACGCTGTTCGGTTCCAAGGGCTTTCTCAACGTCACCTTGATGCAGATCGGCATCATCACCCAGCCGCTGCAGATCATGTATACCGAGGGCGCAGTCATTGCCGGCATCATTGCCGTCAATCTGCCCTACATGGTGCTGACATTGCAGAGCGTGATCGAGGGCATCAACCGCAATGTCGAGGAGGCCGCCTTCAGTCTCGGCGCCGGCCCGGCGACCATGTTTCGCCGCGTGCTGCTGCCGCTGTCGCTGCCGGGCATTCTGGCCGGCACCATCCTGACCTTCATCCTCGGCATGAACGCCTATGCGACCCCGGTGCTGCTCGGCGGCCCCAAATTCAAGATGATGGGGCCCCTGGTGTACGGACAGTTTCAGCTCAACAACTGGCCGTTCGGTGCGTCCGTCGCGTTCGTCCTGATGACGGCGACCCTCGGATTGACGGCAGCGGCGAATATCCTGATACAGCGCCGGTTTCGGCGATGAAGACTGAAAAGGACTTGGAATGACGGTTGGTGTTGGCGGTTCGACCGCGGAGGCGGAACTTGCCGCCATCAAGAACATGCGCGGAGACGCTCCGCCGATCGGCGTCGAGGAGCGGCTGCAGCGCATCGCCCGCGCCCAGGCCATCATGCGCGAGAAGGGCATCGACGCGCTCTATCTCGATGTCTCCTCCAGCATGACCTATTTCACCGGCCTAAAATTCCGCCGTACCGAACGCATGCACAGTGCGGTGCTGCCGGCCAGGGGCGAGATCGTCTATATCTCGCCGGCCTTCGAGGTCGAGAAACTCAAGACCATGACATCGTTCGGCGAGAAGATCGCGGTCTGGGAGGAAGACGAGGACCCGACCGCCACCGTCACCGAGACCGTGCGTTCCCTCGGCTATCCCTCCGGCACCATCGCGGTCGATGAGGCGACGCCGTTCTTCACCTTCGACGGGCTGCGCCGCGCCGGCAACGCCTACACCTTCATCAATTCGATCGATGTCACCGCCGGTTGCCGCATGATCAAGTCCGAGCAGGAGCTCGCGCTGATGCAGACGGCCAAGAACATCACGCTGGAAGCGCACAAGCTCGCCGCCCGCATCATGCGCGAAGGCATCACCACTACCGAAGTGCAGGCCTTCCTCACCGCCGCGCACCGCAAGCTCGGCTCGGAAGGCGATCCGCCTTTCAACGCGGTGTTGTTCGGCGAGGCGACCGCGTATCCGCATGGCGTGCCCTATCCGCAGATGCTGAAGGAGGGCGACATGATCCTGATCGACACCGGCGCGCCGGTCGACGGCTATCTCTCCGACATCACGCGCTCCTATGTGTTCGGCGAACCGAGCAAGCGCCAGCGCGACGTCTGGAACCTGGAGAAGGAAGCGCAGGCTGCCGGCTTCGCCGCCGCCAAGCCGGGCAACCGCTGCGAGGATATCGACATCGCCGCGCGCGGCGTCATCAACGGCGCCGGTTTCGGTCCCGGCTATGCCACGCCCGGTCTGCCGCATCGCACCGGCCACGGCATCGGGCTCGACGTGCACGAATGGCCCTATCTGGTGAAGGGCGACAAGACCGTGCTGAGGCCGGGCATGACGTTTTCGAACGAACCGACCATCTGCATCTACGGCGAATTCGGTGTGCGGCTGGAGGACCACATGGTCATCACCGAAACCGGCGCCCGTTGGTTTACCCAGCCGGCGTATTCGGTCGACGATCCCTTTGGGCTGGATAAGTAAGCTCTTTCGTCATTCCGGGGCGTGCGAAGCACGAACCCGGAATCCATTTTTCCGCGAAAGCTGTAACCCAATGGATTCCGGGTTCTCGCTTCGCGAGCCCCGGAATGACGGAGAGTCAGAACGTCGGCGGCGTGCAGGCGCTGATAAGTTCGCACGGCTTGTCGCCGATGCAACGAAACCGATGCGGCCGGCGGCTCTCGAAATAATAGGCGTCGCCGGGCCCGAGGATGCGGCGTTCGGAGTCCACGGTCACTTCCAGCCGGCCGGTGAGAACGATGCCGCCTTCCTCGCCGTCGTGCACCAGCGGAACGCGTCCGGTGTCGCCACCGGGCTCATAGCGCTCTTTCAATATCTGCAACGCGCGGCCGAACAGATTGTCGCCGATCTGGCGATAGGAAATCTTGCCCTTGCCGATCTCGCTCAGTTCGTCGGAACGGTAAAACGCGTTGCGGGGCCGGTCGGGTTCGAGCGCAAAAAACTCCGCCATGCCCATCGGGATGCCGTCGAGGATGCGCTTGAGCGCGCCGACGGACGGGTTCATCTGGTTGGATTCGATCAGCGAGATCGTCGAGTTGGTCACCCCCGAACGCTTGGCAAGTTCGCGCTGCGAAATCTTGTTGCGGGCGCGGACGAAGCGCAGCCGTTCGCCGACATCGATGCTCATCGTCGCCTCAAGGGGTTGGTCGGGGGTGTTGAATCTGTTGCGGATCGAGTGAATACTATCAATCGACCCCAACAAATTCAATGGCTTGGATGGTAGCAGAAAAGGACTTGCTGCACATCATCAACATGATGTCCGGTAGGGAAACCGCAAAGGAGCGCCCCCATGACGATTCATCAAATTCCCAACACCGTGAAGCTCGAATCGTTCTGGATGCCGTTCACGGCTAACCGGCAGTTCAAGGCCGAGCCGCGGCTGTTCGCCTCCGCCTCGGGCATGCATTACACCACCATCGACGGCCGCAAGGTGATCGACGGCTCGGCGGGCCTCTGGTGCGTCAATGCCGGCCACGGCCGCAAGGAGATCGCCGCCGCCGTCGAGCGCCAGTTGATGAACCTTGATTTCGCGCCCTCGTTCAATATGGGCCACCCGCTGGCCTTCGACTTTGCCGAACGGCTGGCTGAGATCGCCCCCACCGGACTCGATCGTATCT
>JACDAG010000899.1 GCA_013695565.1 Bradyrhizobium sp. | reverse complement strand
CTATCTCACCGTGCGCGGCAAGGCGCTCGAGAACGGCACTGAAGGCGACGTCGTCAACGTCATGAACCTGCAATCCAAGCGCACGGTGTCCGGGGTCGTCACCGGCCGCGGCCAGGTTTCGATCACGGTCGCGACGCCCCGCCCGGCGCCGGCCGCCGCCGACACCACCTCCTCGCTCGGCAACGCCGACCATGCCGCGCCCGTCGCCGTCGCCAAACTCAATTCGCCAGTCGCTCCAAAAGCCGAGTAATGTAAATGTCAGTTTCCCGTATCAACCGCTTCATTCTCACCGGCGCTCTTTTGGCGGTGGCGGCTTTCGCCAGCGGTTGCTCCTCGATCGACCGTCTGTCCCAGATCGGTGAAAAGCCGAAGCTGACCGAGATCGAGAACCCGACCACGCAGCCCGGCTACAAGCCGGTGCAGATGCCGATGCCCAAGCCCGAGCAGGCTTCCTACAATGCCAATTCGCTGTGGCGAAACGGCTCCCGCGCCTTTTTCAGGGATCAGCGCGCCGCGCGCGTCGGCGACATCATGACCATTACGGTGAATTTCACCGATAAGGCCAATATGGCCAACGAAAGCCAGCGCAGCCGAACCTCCAAGGAAGACGCTGCCATCACGGATTTCGCCGGCAGCAAGCTGTTGACCGGAAACGCCGCCAAGGTGCTGCCCGGCAAGCTCCTGGCCACGGAATCTGCCGGATCCTATGACGGCAAGGGGTCGGTGGTCCGGCAGGAGAACCTGCAGACCAACGTCGCCGCCGTGGTGACGCAAGTGCTGCCGAACGGCAATCTCGTGGTCGAAGGCAAGCAGGAGATCCGCGTCAACTTCGAAATCCGCGAACTGATCGTGGCCGGCATCGTGCGCCCGGAAGACATCCAGAGCGACAACACCATCGATTCCTCGAAGATCGCCCAAGCCCGCATCGCCTATGGCGGCCGCGGCCAGATCACCGACGTGCAGCAGCCGCGTTACGGCCAGCAGGTGACGGACATTCTGCTGCCGTTCTGATTTTCGGCTCACGAGCTCCCACACCTCGTTGCGAACCTAGGCGCAACGAAGTGTTCTAACGCGGCCCTTGTCAGCTCCCCTGACGAGGGCCGCGGTCGTTTTGGGTAATGAGCGGAAACGTCAGGCCGACTTTTGCACCCGGCGCCTGCGGGCCGGCGGCGTCTCGCTCTCGTCGCGCAGATCCTTTGCGCCGGCGAACGCGGCCAAAACCTTGTCGGCGGAAACCACGCGGTTGCGGCCGGAATATTTTGCGGCGTAGAGCGCCTGGTCCGCCTGTCCGAGCAGCCAGTCCGAGCGCGTATCCTCGCTCGGCACCAGCGTTGCGATACCGACGCTCAGCGTCACGAAGGGCGAAACGCCGGGTGCGCCATGCGGCAGCCGGACCCGCGCCAACGCGTCGCGCAGCCGCTCGGCGAGCTTGCGGGCGCCGACGGAATCGGTTTCGGGCATGATGACCGCGAATTCCTCGCCGCCATATCGCGCCGACAGGTCGGCCGGGCGAAACGCGTTCTTGCCGATCGCTTCGGCGACCGCGCGCAGACACTCGTCGCCTTTTTGATGGCCGTGCAGATCATTGTAGAGCTTGAAATGGTCGACGTCGCACAGCAGCAGCGACAGCGGCTTCCTGGTCCGCTGCCCGCGCGCCCATTCCATCGCCAGCGTCTGGTCGAACGAGCGCCGGTTAGCAAGGCCGGTCAGGCCGTCGCTCGCGGCCAGCGTCTGCAACGCCAGCTCCGCGCGCTTCTGGTCGGTCATGTCGCGCAGGGTTTCGACCACCGCGATCAGTTTGCCGTCCTCATCGTGGATCGGACCGGCGTCGATGGCGAGATACAATTGATTGCCGAGCTTCGGCATCACGCACCAGTTTTCGGCGGAAAAGCCGACGCCATCGTCGGGAATAGTGTGCTCGGGATAGAGCTGGCTCAGTTTGTCGGGCCGTCCAAGCGCGACCAGATCGGCCAGGCAATAACGCTGCGTCTGATAGAACGCGCGCCAATGATCCGATGTGCCGATGACCTCGGAGGCTGCGACGCCGGTCAGGCGCTCACAGGCCCGGTTCCAGATGACGACACGCCGCTTTGGATTGAGCACGAAGGTAGGAACCACCAAATGTTGCATCAGCCGCACGGCATAGCCCTGCGCGACGTCTGAATTCCCTTTGGTTCCAGTCCTCAAGTCAAAAACCCTCGTATCGATCGCGCAGGAAGCTATGGGTATTAAGCCAGCGATGAATGGAAGGCCGGTTAGGAATCCAAGTTAGTACGGGGTTAAAAGGTCGATAATTCACCGCTGCAGTGCAGAAAATAGCCGTGTTTTCCCGTGACAAAGTTCCTTCGAAACGACAAAGAGTTCCGGAAAGATGCGATTCGAGCTGATACCCCCTGGGACCCACCCGAACCAATCCTCCTAAACCGGACATGACGATGCGCTTCCGCTGGCCGTTCCTTGTTGTCGCTGTCCTGGCGGCAATGCCTTCATTTGCCGCGGCCGCGGTGGAACGCGAAGAGCCTGATATCGACATGTACGCGCACATCACGGGCAAGTGCACCAAGCTCAAGATCGCGGGACGTGATTTCGGCTGCAAGGCCGTGGCCTATTTC
>JACDAG010000897.1 GCA_013695565.1 Bradyrhizobium sp. | reverse complement strand
AGTCCGGCCAGTTCACATCGTGCTGACCGCCGTTCCGCTTTTCGTGTTCGCCATGGGCTGCCGCCGCGCGTCGGAGCGCGCTTGCGATGTCGGCCGACGACGAGAACGCCGTGTCGCCTTCGACGCGTCCGGGCGCGCGCGCCGTGACTTCCTGGAACAGCCAGCCATTGCCATCGGGATCGCTAGAGGAAGCATAGGACTGGTAGGTGCGATGCTCGGGATCCGGACCGCTGGCACGATCGCGTCCGAGCAGGAAGGGTTCATGTTTGCCGGTGAACACACCGTTGGCGGCGTGGAACACTTCGCTCACGTCGACGCCGCGGTCACGCAATTCCCGGCGCGCGGCTTCGATGTCGGAGACGACCAGATAGAGACCCTGAGCGGAGCCGGGGGCCGCGGCCGTGACGTTCTTGCCGAAGATCACCGAGGCGCCGGAGCCGGGCGGGGTGAACTGGATGACGCGATAATCCTTGCCGTCGGTGAAATCGGCATCGAGCCGCCAGCCGAGACTGGCATAGAACGCCTGGGCGCGATCGACGTCGGAAACCGGGATAACGACGACCTCGAGCTTCATGGCGGTCGTCGCGGTCTTGCCTGCATTGGTCATGGTCCTTCTCCGCCTATATGATAGATCGGATACGATCTATTCGGGTGCGCTATAAAAAGCTCCGGCGGCATCGAAAGTCAACGTGTGCGATTTAATCGCATGCGATACATTAATCACTTGTTCGTGTCAGCCGGGACGGCCAACAGCCGCCAAAAGAAGAAATTCCGTTGAGATTTCAAATAGAAGCCAAAACGGCATTCCGGACACCTCCGGGAGCCGTGTAAGCTGGCGACCGCACGGCGATGACTGCCTGGGGGCATGATGGATGACATCTACGACGCCCAATACGTGAAGGGCGTGTTCGATCGCTGCTCGGACCGCTACATCGCCTTCAGCTGGGTTGTGTCCTTTGGCTTCACCGAGCGCTGGCGCCGGCAGTGCGTCGCATTGCTTCCGGACGTTTCGATGTCCGGCGCACATGGCTACGATCTGATGGCCGGCACCGGTGAGGTCTGGCCGCATCTGCTGAAGCGCTTCGATGCGATCGGCGCGATCACCGCGGTCGACATTTCCTCAGGGATGCATCGTCTCGCGATGACGCGCCTGCATGCGCATCGCGCGCACCGGACCAAATTCATCGAAGACGATGTGCTTGCGAGCGAAATTTCGCCCGAGAGTGCGGACTTCGTCATTTCGACCTTCGGGCTGAAGACCTTCAACCCAGCGCAGCATGCGCGATTGGCCGCACTCGTCGCACGGGTGCTGAAGCCGGGCGGGGTGTTCGCGATGATCGAGGCGTCCGATCCGAAAGGCTGGGTGCTGCGCCCGCTCTATCGCCTTCATCTCAAGGTCGTATTGCCGATGATCGAACGCCTGTTTCTGCGCGGCGCCCAGGATTTTGCGATGATCGGCACCTACACCCAAAACTTTGACAACGCCGCCGGGTTCGCCGACATGTAGCGGGCGCAGGGACTGCAGGTGGAATTCCACCGCTACTTCTTCGGCTGCGCCACCGGCGTATCGGGGCAGAAAGTTTAGAGCATCGCAAGGTTTTGATCATCAATGGCACCCGTTAAAATCAATCCTGACAACATCCGCGAATTCAAGGATGCTGAGTCCTTCTACAAATGGCTCGGCAAACACCACGACAAGCAGGACGAGATCTGGATCAAGATACACAAGGTGGATTCCGGATTCAGATCGATCACGCCGAAGGAGGCCATCGATGTCGTGCTGTGCTGGGGCTGGATCGACGGGCAGCGCAAGGGCTTTGACGACAAGAGCTATCTGCAGCGCTACACGCCGCGCACCAGGAAAAGCATCTGGAGCCAGATCAACGTCGATAACGTTGCACGGCTGATCGAAGACGGCCGGATGACCGAACACGGATTAAGGGAAGCCGATCAGGCCAAGGCCGACGGGCGCTGGGCGCGCGCCTATAACAGCAAGGACATGAAGATCCCGGACGATCTGCAGGCCGCGATCGACGCCGAGCCGAAGGCAAAGGCGATGCTGGCAAAACTCAGTGCGCAGAACCGCTTCGCGCTGGCGTTTCGGACCCATAACATGAAAACCGAAGCCGGGCGGAAAAAGAAGATCGAGACGTTCGTGGAGATGCTCAAGCGTGGCGAGACGATCTATCCGCAAGGAAAGAAATGACGCAAGACATGAGCTGCGTCGCGTTCATTCCGCCAGCGCCTCCTGGCGGCTGCGCCTGATCGCCGGGAACACCATCAGCAGGAACAGGATCGCGACGAGGGCGAGCAGCGTGGCGCTGATCGGGCGGCGCAGGAACACCGAGAAATCGCCGTCGGCGAGCAGCATCGCGCGCCGGAAGTTTTCCTCCAGTTGCGGGCCGAGCACGAGGCCCAGCAACAGCGGCGCCGGCTCGACGCCGACCTTGATGAAGAAGTAGCCGAGCAGCGCGCAGCCGAGCATCAGCCAGACATTGAACAGGTTGTTGGCGATGCCGAAGGTGCCGATGCAGCAGAACAGCACGATCGCCGGGAATAGCAGCCGGTAGGGAATTTTCAGCATCGAGACCCACACGCCGATCAGCGGCAGGTTGATGACGAGCAGCATCAGATTGCCGACCCACATGCTGGCGATGACGCCCCAGACCAGTTCGGGTTGCTCGCGCATGATCTGCGGCCCGGGCTGGATGCCCTGCATCATCAGCGCGCCGATCATCAGCGCCATCAGCGCATTGGCGGGGATGCCGAGCGTCAGCAGCGGAATGAAACTGGTCTGCGCGCCGGCATTGTTGGCGGCCTCCGGCCCGGCGACGCCCTCGATCGCGCCCTTGCCGAAGCGGGAAGGATCGCGCGCGAGCTTCTTCTCCAGCGCATAGGAAGAGAACGGCGGCAGCGCCGCGCCGCCGCCCGGCAGCACGCCGAGGACGGAACCGAGGATCGTGCCGCGCACCATCGCCGGGAAGGCGGCGCGCAGATCGGCGCGGCTCGGGATCAAGCTGCGGATCGACTGGCTGACGACGCGCATCATCGCCGGGCGTTCGAGATTGGCGATGATCTCGCCGAGGCCGAACATGCCCATCGCGACCGGCACGAAGTCGAGCCCGTCGGAAATCTCGGGGATCCCAAACGTCATCCGCGGCGCGCCTGAATTGACATCAATGCCGACGAGGCCGAGCAGGATGCCGAGCAGCACCATCGCCAGCGATTTGGCGACGGAGCCGTGGGCGAGCACGACGGCCGCGATCAATCCGAGCACCAGCAGGCTGAAATATTCGACCGCGGTGAATTTCAGCGCCAGCGCGGCCAGCGGCAGGCTGAGCACGGCGATGACAACTGTGGCTACAGTGCCGGCAAAGAACGACGCGATCGCGGCGATGGCGAGCGCCGTGCCGGCCTTGCCCTGCTTCGCCATCTCGTGGCCGTCGAGGCAGGTGACGACCGAGGAGGTTTCGCCGGGCACGTTGACGAGGATGGCCGTGGTCGAGCCGCCATATTGCGCGCCGTAGAAGATGCCGGCCAGCATGATCATGGCGGTAGGCGGCGACAGGCCGAAGGTGAACGGCAGCAGCAGCGCGATCGCCGGGATCGGCCCGATACCGGGCAGTACGCCAATCGCGGTGCCGATCACGACGCCGATCAGGCAGAACAGCAGATTGTTGGGCTGCAGGGCAGTGGTGAGCCCGATCAGCAGGTTGTCGAACAGATCCATGTCAGAACCATGCTCCCGGCCAGATCGGCACCGGCAAGGCCAGTGCCTTGACGAAGAGCAGCACCGCTGCCGCCGTGAGCCCCAGTGCGAACAAGACCGTTTCGATCGGCCGCGCTTCCCGTGTCGCGAGGCTTGCGATCAGGATTGCGGCAAAGGACGACAGCGCAAGGCCGAAACGCGTGGCCGTGAGCGCGAACACGGCAACGGACGCCGTGATCGCGAACAGGGGCTGCAGGCGCACCGGCGCGATCCCGACAAAGGGGCGGCGGATGCCGCGGATGCTGAACCAGAGCCCGAAGGCCAGCAGCATGATGGCGATGGCGCGCGGCACGTAGCCCGGGCCCATGTCGGCGGCACTGCCGCCCGACAAAGTGCGCGTCGCCGCCAGCGCGATTGCAGCGACCGCGATCAGGAACAGCCCGAAGAGCAGGTCCTGCCAGTCCGTTCGGCGGACATTCATCGCAAGCCTCGCATCGCAAGCCTGGATTCAGGTCCCGTCATTCGCCCTTCATGCCGGCTTCGCGGATGATGTCGCCCCAGCGCTTGGTTGAGTCCTTCAGCCAGGCCGCCATCGCCTCCGGGGTGCCGGCGCGGACTTCGCCGCCCTGTTCGGCGATCTTGGCTTTGAGTTCTGGTGTCTCCAGAATCTTGCCGATCTCGGCATTGAGCCGTGCAATCACTGCCGGCGGCGTACCGCTGGCCACGACGATGCCTTGCCAGGTGCCGAATTCGCCGCCAGGCAGCTTGGCTTCCTTGAAGGTCGGCACATCGGGCGCGGAGGGGACACGGTGCTCGCCGGTCACCGCGAGACCAACCAGCTGCTTGTTGTTCACGAAGGGAAGGGTTGCCGACGCG
>JACDAG010000886.1 GCA_013695565.1 Bradyrhizobium sp. | reverse complement strand
GTAATATTCCTTGACGATTTCCTGCTTGTTGATGGCGAGATTGAGCGCGCGACGGACGCGAATGTCATCGAACGGCTTGGTGTCGACCCGCATCGCAAGGAACTGGCCGCTCATCGACAGCCATTTCGACCACTTCAGCTGCGGCGCGTTCTTCTTCAACTCGTCGACCGCGGACCAGCGAATGTTCTCGAGAATATCCAGCTTGGCGGTTCGCAACGCGGTGAGATAGGTCGCCTCGTCCTTGATGGTGCGGAACACGACCTTGTCGACCAGCGGCAGCTTAGTCTCGACGCCGTTTATCTTCTCGGTGCCCCAGTAGATCGGGTTCTTCACGTAGGTGTTGGAGTTACCCTGTACGAAATCGGCGAGCTGGAACGGACCGGTGCCGTTCAAATTCTTCCAGTTGCCGGCGCCGGTGTCGACGACTTCCTTGGGGATGATGCCGGAATAGTAGCCCCAGCCGAAGCGATAGTCCCATTCCGCATTGTAGTGCTTGAAGGTAAAGACCACCGTGTGCTTGTCGGTCGCTTCGACCTTCTCGATATGATCGAAATAGCCGGCGATCTTCTTCGGGCTCTTGTCGCGGTGGTTGAACGAGAACACCACGTCGTCGGCGACCAGCTCACGCGATGCCATCACGCCGGGCTTGTCCGGAAACATCACGCCCTTGCGCAGGTTGATCTCGACGCGAAGCGGATTCTGTTTCCATGTCCATTTCTCGGCGAGCTCGCCGCGGATCGCATCGGATGGGATCCAGGCATCGGCATAGAACGGGTGCTTACCGCCGAGCCGTTTTGACTTGGAGAGGTCCGCCGCAAACAGCTGCTCGTAGACCTGGCCGGTGTCGTGGTTTTGCTTCCAGTTCCAGTCGGCAAGATCCCAGGAAAGCGCCGACAGCGTGACGTAGACAGTGCCAATCGCCAGCGTGCCGCCCGGTTTTGGCGGCTGCTCGGATTGAGCGGCAGCGAGCGTTGTGAACGACAACATAGCGGCGACTGACGCGGCGGACAGACGCAATGCGGCGCGAAAATGAGACATGACTTCCTCCCAGACTTCTATTTTCTTTTCGAACTTATCTCGAGCCGCGCATGCGTGGATCGAGCAGATCACGCAAGGCGTCTCCGAACACGTTGGTGGCGTACACGACGACAGTGAGGCACAAGCCCGGTGCGAGCACCAGCCAGGGTCCCTGGAACATGAAGGTGCGGCCGGAGCCCGACAGCATGCCGCCCCATGTCGGTGTCGGCGGCGGTACGCCGAGGCCGAGGAACGACAGGCTCGACTCGGCGAGAATCACGGTGCCGACGCGCGTCGTGAACAGCACGATGATCGGCGGCATGATGTTGGGCAGGATATGCCGCCACAGGATGCGGCCGGTCGAGGCGCCGATCGACTGGGCGGCGTGCACATACATGTTCTCGCGCACCGACACCACGGCGGAGCGGATGATGCGCGAGCCGGCGATCCCGAGCAGCAGTCCGAGCGTGCCGATGATCTGCGGCAGGCCCGGGCCGAGAACCGAAACCACCACCAGGAGAATGATAAGGTCGGGAAAGCTCATCCAGGCGTCGACAAAGCGCTGTGAGATAAGATCGACCTTGCCACCGAGATAGCCGGTGAGGATGCCGATCACGATCGATACGATGGTTGCCAGCGATGCAGCGGTGAAGGCGATGATCACCGAAATCTGGGCGCCGTACAGGCAGCGCGAGAGCATGTCGCGGCCGAGATTGTCGGTTCCGAACGGATAGGCCCATGAGGGCGCCAGGAGGCGGTTGCGCGGGCTGATCTGGTTCATGCCATAGGGCGCCAGAACGTCCGCAAACACCCCGCAGAGCAGGAACAGGATGAAGATCACGCCGCCAGCCGCACCCAGCGGCTTCTCGCGGAACAGGCGAATCACAAAGCGGAGCACGCCGTTGCGCTCGGTCTTGCCGCTCGTGACAGGGATATCGATTGCCAGCGTCATCAGCGGTATCTCACCTTGGGATCGAGCAGGCCGTAGCTCAGATCGACCGCGAGATTGATCAGCATCACGCACAGGCCGATCACGAGGCTGACGCCGGTGATGATCGGGTAGTCGCGCTGGCTGATGGCATCGAGCAGCAACAGGCCCATGCCGGGAATGACGAAGATCTGCTCGACGATGACGGCGCCGCCGATCAGGATCGGCGCTTGCAGGCCGATCAGCGTGACCACCGGGATCATCGCGTTGCGCAGCGCGTGCCTGACAACGACCAACCGTTCCGAAAGGCCCTTGGCCCAGGCGGTGCGGATATAATCCTGGCGCAACACCTCCAGCATCATGGTGCGGGTCAGGCGCATGGTGATGGCCGAAAGGGCCGTGCCCAGGATGATCGCCGGCAGGATCATCTGCTTGAGGTTTTGTAGCGGGTCTTCGGTGAAGGCGACGAACTTCACCTGCGGCGACCAGCCCCACCAGATCGACGGGAACACCATCACCATGGTGCCCATCCAGAAGCTCGGCACTGCCAGCATCAGGATCGAGAACGAACGGGTGAGATAATCACCGGCGGTGTCCTGCCGGATCGCGGAATAGATCCCGATCGGCAGCGCAATCATCAACGCAATGATCAGCGCCATGAAGCCGAGCTGGAACGTCACCGGCAGCCGCGCAGCGAGCAGTTCCCGCACCGGCGTGTTCTGCCAGAGCGAGCGGCCGAAATCGCCGTGAAACAGGATGCCGCCGATCCAGTGAAAATATTGCAGCCACATCGGCCGGTCGAGACCGAGCGTCGCCAGTAGCTGGTCACGCGAGAGCTTGTCGGCGCCGACATCGTTCTGGGCCAGCATCATGTCGATGACGTTGCCCGGCACCAGCCGTACGATGACAAAGACAATCAGGCTGGCAAAGAACAGTGCGGGGACGAGCGCCAACAATCGCCGTGCCAGATATGCCTGCATCGTTTACGCGCCCCGCCATCTTCTCCCTGCAACAAGAGTGGACCGCGTCCAAAATGCCCGCAAGCATTATCGGGCCTTTGCGATGCGACCTTTTCGCGAGCGGAACTCCGAATAAGTCCATGAACGCACAAAACATTCCGCGTCGCGGAACGACGAACTATTCAGCGTCACGTCAACGAAAATGAGAATTGAAAAGCCGGGAAGTGAACCGCTCAGCGGTTGCTGACCTGCCGAACGGATGGCGCACCGGCGGTGCCGGCGGCATCGGAGACGCGCGCGGCGTTGCCGCGGTTGTTCATCTGGGTGTCGAGGCGATCGCGCTCTTTCTCGAAGCCCGCCATCAACTGGCCTTCGAGCGAGCGGCCACGCGGCAGCTTCACGCGCATCGGATCGACGAAGCGGTCGTTGACCTTGATTTCGTAGTGGACGTGGGCGCCGGTCGACATGCCCGTCGATCCGACGAAGCCGATCACCTGGCCCTGGCGAACGCGCTTGCCGGGCTCCATGCCCTTGGCGAAGGCCGACATGTGGCCGTAGGCGGTCTCATAACCGTTGTTGTGCTTCAGGCGGACATATTTGCCGTAGCCGCCTTCCCAGCCGACCTTCTCGACCACGCCGTTGCCGGACGCAAAAATGGGGGTGCCGTAAGGCGTGGCCCAGTCGACGCCGGTGTGCATCTTGGTATAGCCGAGGATCGGATGGCGGCGTCCGCCGAAGCCCGAGCGCATGATCGCGTTGTTGACGGGTTTGCGCACCAGGAACTTCTTCGCGCTCTTGCCGCTCTCGTCGTAATAGTCGACGACCGCGTCGTCGGGGGTCTGGAATCGGTAGTATTTCTTGGTTTCGCCGCCGACCGTGAGCGAGGCGAACAGCACTTCGGTCTTTTCGGTGATGGTCGCGCCTTCGTCTTCGCCGGCGAAGAACACGTCGAAGGAATCGCCGGGCTGCACCTTGCGCTGGAAGTCGACGTCGTAGGAATAGATCTTAACCATGTCCTCGATGACGACGGCCGGTACCTTGTTGCGCAACGCGGTCTCGTAAATGCTCTGGTAGAGCCGGACGCCGGTGCCGTCATCCTCATCGTCGTCGTCATCTTTGCCGGCGGCCGCCTCGGCGACCGTATTCATGCTCTGTACGTCGACAGCGACGTATTTGCCGACGTCGGACAGCGCGGCAACGGCCTCGACAGTGTTTTCGTTGGCGACCACCACCCGATAGGGCTGCAGCCGGACGCCTGGACCCGGGCCCGCCGGGGCCATCAGGATGCGGAGCTTCTGGCCTTCCTTCAGCCCGCCGTCGCGGCCGCGGGCGCCGAGCGTTGCCGCAATCGCCTTGGCCTCGTCCGGTGTCGCGCCCTGGTCGCGCAGGATCGAGGTGACGGTATCGTTCTTCTTGACGACGTGAACGCGCTCGCCGGAGGGATTGCCGCCCGTGATCTGGTCTTTGGTCTTCGGCAGCAGCGTGACGTTTTCCGGCACCACGCGGGTTTCAAAGCCGGCATAGGGATCGGAAACGTTGCCCTCGGTGGCATAGGCCAGTTTCATGTCGGACTGGACGCCGCCGGCATCCGCGGTGGCGTTGGCAAGGGTGGTGTAGCGGACGCCGTCGGTGTTGCCGCGCCAGTTGGCGGCGTCGCGCACCCGCATCAGGACTTCGTCGAGGGCGACCACGGCGGCGAGCTTCGCCTTCGGCAGCACGGTCGCGAGGTCCTTGGTGACGAAGGAAACCTCGGCATCGGGTTCGACGGCATCGGGGTTGTTCGGATCTTCGGCGGCGGTGGGGGCGGCGGCGCCGACATCGGTCAGCATGCGCTGGGCGTTGAACGGCGGGATCTTGGCGC
>JACDAG010000848.1 GCA_013695565.1 Bradyrhizobium sp. | reverse complement strand
ATCGAGGCCAATAACGTCGTGGTCGCGACGGGCCCCTATCAGCGGCCGCTGGTGCCACACCTGCTGAGCGATCATCCGGTATTCCAGCTCCATGCCAGCGGCTACCGCAATCCCGACCAGCTTCCATCAGGCGCGGTGCTGGTGGTTGGCGCAGGTGCATCGGGCGCGCAGATCGCGGACGAATTGCACCGCGCCGGCCGCCGCGTCTTTCTCTCGGTCGGCCAGCACACCCGCATGCCGCGCCGTTACCGCGGACAGGATCTGACGTGGTGGTTCGGCGCCCTGCGTCTGTTTGAGATGACGGCGGAACAACGCGGCCCGATCCGGGTCAATCCTTCCATCACCGGCGCCTATGGCGGCTACACCATCGACTTCCGCCGTTTCGCCGCCGATGGCATCACGCTGCTGGGAAGGGCTTTGGCGGCGCGCGACGGCGTGCTCGATATCGCCCCCGGTCTCGCCGAGAGTCTCGCGATCGGGGATGCCTATTATGCGACCTTCCTCGACATGCTGGACGCGCATGTTGAACGGCACGGCCTCGATCTGCCCAATGATCCCGCCGCCCGGGCGGTGCTTGCCGATCCACCTTGCCTCACCGAACCGATCCGGCAGCTCGACCTCGGCAAGTCGGACATTCCTACAGTGATCTGGGCCACCGGCTACGGCGTCGATTTCGGCTGGATCGATCTTCCGGTCAGGGACAACAGCGGCGAACCGGTTCACCGCAAAGGCATTGCCGAGGTGCCGGGCCTTTATTTCCTCGGCCTGCCGTATTTGTCGAAATTGTATTCCGCCTTCCTGTCCGGCGTCGGCGACGATGCCACCGTGCTCGCCGACCATATTGCCGCCCGCCGCTGACCTCTCGCCCCCGAAAATGACGGCGAGGTGTGAACCGGTTCACATCGGTTCTCGCCAGATCGTGGTCTGCTCTGGCCCGGATCATCCCGGGAGTCTCGCCATGATTTACGGCGGCTTTGAAATTCAGTCGTTCGAAGCAGGGAGGGGACTATGGCACGCCAGGATTCAACGAACCGATCTCGCGCCGGTCGTCATCGATGGCTTGGCGTTTCCGACGCTCGAAGTCGGCTTTGCATGGTCCGATCCGGACGCGGCGATCGCGGATGCGAAATCCCATATCGACCAGAACCGGCAGCGCTATTCGACGGCGGCGGTCTGAGACAGACCGCTTTCATGTCGCCCCCTGAACCCAAACCGGCGACGCCATCTTCCAGGCAGGTAATGTCGACCTGCCCGCAATGCAGCGCCTCGCTGGCGGTATTGCGCATCATCCCCGGCAAGGCCGGCGCCGAATACTGGACCATGCGCTGCACGAAGTGCGGCGGCATTCATCTCGATATCGTCAAGGCGGATTCGCCCGTTGCCACCGTGCCGGATTCCAGCGACGCCTTCGCCTGACGCTGACATCTGCTGACAATGGAACGGCCTGAATCGGCCGTCCAATCAGCGCTCGTTTTGCCCTTTTTTCGCGCGCCGATTGCCCCCATATTCGCCCTATGGCGAAGAAACCCGACTCCCCCAAAAAACCCGGCAAAACCCCGAAATCCAAGGCACCAAGCTCTAAGGCGTCGAGGCCCGACGTGCAGCCGATCGGCCCGGCGCTGGCGGAACTGCTCAATCCCGCGATCAACCGCGGCGATGCCGGCATGGGCTCGGGCACCGGCCTGCAGCCGCCGCCGGATAATTCGAAAGACCGCCGTTCTGGCGGCGAAGCCGCCGTGCATCGCGCGCGATCCTCGACGCCGAAAAACTTTCCGCCAAGTTCCGCCGATTCTTATCCGCAACCGCTGCGCCCGAATCCGCAGCCGCCGGGCGCGCGAAGCCAGCCGGAGGGCCTCGAAGAAGCCCCGCAAGCCAATTACGGCACCTCGGCCACCATCCCCACCCTCGACCCGGAACTGGCAAAACAGTTCGGCTTCACCACCGAGGAGGAAGACCTCGCCGCGTTGGCGCGGCCGCCGCGCAACAAGTTGGAAGCGCTCGGCGTCCAGGCCACCGCCGATGCGCTGGAAGACCTGATCCGCGAGGGCCGGCCCGAATTCAAGGGCGAGGGCGGCGGCGTCAAGATCTGGACGCCGCACCGTCCGCCCCGCCCGGAGAAATCCGAAGGCGGCCAGCCGTTCGTGATCAAGTCCGAATACGAGCCGAAGGGCGACCAGCCCACCGCGATCAAGGAACTGGTCGAGGGCATCGCGCGCAACGACCGCACCCAGGTGCTGCTCGGCGTCACCGGTTCCGGCAAGACCTACACCATGGCCAAGGTGATCGAGGCGACGCAGCGGCCCGCCATCATCCTGGCGCCGAACAAGACGCTGGCGGCGCAGCTCTATGGCGAGTTCAAGAGCTTCTTCCCCGACAACGCGGTGGAATATTTCGTCAGCTACTACGACTATTACCAGCCCGAAGCCTATGTGCCGCGCACTGACACCTACATCGAAAAGGACTCGTCGATCAACGAGCAGATCGACCGCATGCGCCATTCGGCGACGCGTGCACTGCTGGAGCGCGACGACGTCATCATCGTAGCGTCCGTGTCGTGCATCTACGGTATCGGCTCGGTCGAGACCTATACCGCGATGACGTTTGCGCTGAAGAAGGGCGAGCGTATCGACCAGCGGCAATTGATCGCCGACCTCGTGGCGCTGCAATACAAGCGCACCCAGGCCGACTTTACCCGCGGCACCTTTCGCGTCCGCGGCGACGTCATCGACATTTTCCCGGCGCACTATGAAGACCGCGCCTGGCGCGTGAGCCTGTTCGGCGACACCGTGGAGAATATAGAAGAATTCGATCCGCTCACCGGCCACAAGCAGGACGAGCTCGAATTCATCAAGATCTACGCCAACTCGCATTATGTGACGCCGCGGCCGACGCTGGTGCAGGCGATCAAGTCGATCAAATCCGAATTGAAGCTGCGGCTGGACCAGCTCCACGACCAGGGCCGACTGCTGGAAGCGCAGCGGCTGGAGCAGCGCACCACCTTCGATCTCGAAATGATGGAAGCGACCGGAAGCTGCGCCGGCATCGAGAATTATTCGCGCTACCTCACGGGACGCCGCCCCGGCGAGCCGCCGCCGACGCTGTTCGAATATGTCCCCGACAACGCGCTGGTGTTCGCCGACGAAAGCCATGTCACGGTGCCGCAGATCGGAGGCATGTTCAAAGGCGATTTCCGTCGCAAGGCGACGCTGGCCGAATACGGCTTCCGCCTGCCCTCCTGCATGGACAACCGCCCGCTGCGCTTCGAGGAATGGGACATGATGCGCCCGCAATCGGTCGCGGTGTCGGCGACGCCGAGCGGTTGGGAGCTGAACGAGAGCGGTGGCGTGTTCGTCGAGCAGGTGATCCGCCCCACCGGACTTATTGATCCCCCGGTCAACATCCGCCCGGCGCGCACCCAGGTCGACGATCTCGTCGGCGAGGTCCGCGCCACCGCGCAGGCAGGTTATCGCAGCCTGATCACAGTACTCACAAAGCGGATGGCGGAAGACCTCACCGAATATCTGCACGAGCAGGGCATTCGCGTGCGCTACATGCACAGCGATATCGACACCATCGAGCGCATCGAGATTATCCGCGACTTGCGGCTCGGCGCGTTCGACGCGCTGGTCGGCATCAATCTGCTGCGCGAGGGCCTCGACATTCCCGAATGCGCGCTGGTCGCGATCCTCGACGCCGACAAGGAAGGCTTTTTGCGCAGCGAGACCTCGTTGATCCAGACCATCGGCCGCGCCGCGCGCAACGTCGACGGCAAGGTGATCCTCTATGCCGACCAGATGACCGGCTCGATGGAGCGCGCCATCGCCGAGACCGACCGCCGCCGCGAGAAGCAGGTCGAATACAACACCGAGCACGGCATCACGCCGGAGAGCATCAAGAAGTCCATCGGCGACATCATGAACAGCGTCTACGAGCGCGACCATGTGCTGGTGGAAATCGGCGATGGTGGCATGGCCGACGACGTCATCAGCATCGGCCACAATTTCGAGACCGTGCTCAACGACCTCGAAACCCGCATGCGCGAAGCCGCCGCCGATCTGAACTTCGAGGAAGCCGCGAGATTACGCGACGAAGTCAAACGCCTCCGCGCGACGGAGCTAGCCGTAGTCGACGACCCCACCATCAAGCAGCGCGGCGTGCAGGCGAAGGCTGGTGCGTATGCAGGCACGAAGAAATACGGCGACGCCGCGAACCTGCCGGCCAGCGCGATGAAAAAGCGCGGCGGATTGCGCGGCGCCGGCAGCGCGTCTTCCCCCTCGCCCCGTTCTTCACGGGGTCGAGACGAGCGAAGCTCGCTCTTAGAGGGTCGGGGTGAGGGGCATTCCACGGGTGGTCCCTCCACCAAAGTCCACAAACCCCACCTCGACGAAATGCACGGCCCGGAATCCCTGCCCTTCCGCCCTGGCGGCGAGCGGCCGAGCAAGCCCACGCGCGACCCCGGCGGCCGCAAAATCTTCCAACCCACCGACTCGCGCCAGTCCGGCCCCGAGTTCGGCCCGTCGCCACGTTCGAGCGGGGGTGCTCCGGGGCATCGCGGTGGGTGGAAGAAGAGGTAGCGAGATTCAGTCGTCATTCCGGAAGCCGCGCAGCGGCTGTCCGGAATCCATACTCACGATCGTGATTATGGATTCCCCGATGCGCAATTGCGCATCCGGGAATCACGTTAGAGAGAACGGTATCGGCCCGGATCCTACTCCCTAAAAGTAATAGTCCCGGTTCGATCCATCATAGTCGCCGGACTTCATGCAGCAGGCTTTGAAACCTGCGTCCGGAGCCGCACGGACACAGATCATTGCGGCCGAGCTTTTCGATCAGCTCGACATCGCCATGGACGACACGCCGTCCACGCTTGACGTGGGTTTCCGAGGGGAAAGACTTCCGCCGCTTACGCGTGACGCTGAAAGCAGGGGAGGCTTTCGGTATCGCTGTTCTTGCGCATGACACACCTCCATAGGTTGGCTGCGCGGCCTGTTGCCGCGCGGCTCATCTATCAAGCGCGGACGCGCAATACAACTTCACCGCTGGCAACGGAATGCGAATTCGAACCGCTGTGGCTGACGCACAACAACCTCACCCCACGCTCGCCACTCCCACTGCCAGCAGCGACAGCAGCATCACGTTGGTCACCAATTGCAGCGAGGTCACCGGCTGGGTGCGCCAGCGCGCGATCTTTTCGATGAAGGAAAGGCTGGCGTCGAAGAACAGCGGCTCGTAGCCATGCCTGAACCGGTTCGGGAATTTTCGCGCCAGCCACGGCGTCAATAGCGCGTAGAACAGCGCGGCCAGCACGACGAAGATCGCCGCGCCGTAGCGCTGGCCCACGATCTCATGGCTGCCGACCAATTTGAGCATCAGCGCGGCGGCGGCGAAGGTCGGGAAGCCCTGGAACAGCGCGGTCAGGGTGAAACCTTCGAGGCGGTTCTGCGAGCTGGATTTCGGAGCGGTGATGGCGTTCATGGCGGCGTTTCCTGTGGCCCCCTAAGGGAGCGTTGATGCCGCAGGATAGGTGGTCGCGCCTGGGTGAGACGTGACGGGCGTCACGGATTCGAAGAAGCACGCCGTCATTCCGGGATGGTCCGCAGGACCAGACCTCAGATGCGCAATTGCGCAT
>JACDAG010000827.1 GCA_013695565.1 Bradyrhizobium sp. | reverse complement strand
CTTCACGGCCGCCGTTGGTGAGACCACTGGAGCTTGAGCCGGAGGTGCGGGAATAGCTCTCCGAACCGGTGCCGCTCAGCGTCGGCAGCAAGGCCGCCCCCGTGACCCGCGCCTGTGCGTCGGCCTGCTGGAACCGCGCGGTCGCGGCAGCGATATCCAGATTAACGGTCTGGGCCTCTTCCATCAGCGTCGTCAGTTCCCGCGAGCGGAAACCACGCCACCAGTCGAGCGTCGGCGGCGCGTCCTGCGGCTTGGCCAGGCGGGCGGCCTTGTAGCCTTCGGGAATGTCGAGCGCGGGATCGGGCAGATCCTTGGTCAGGATGCAGCCGGAGGAGGCAGCGACGAGCCCAAGCGCCGCAGTCAATCGCGCCAGACGGCTAGCGAATCGCTGGGTCACACCCGTTCTCCACCGGGCGAAACCCGGCGTGGCGCGCGACGAACGCTTGTCTGGGTGGTCTGCGACACGTTCACGGGGGTGATGCTTCCGTTGGAACCGAGCCGTCATACTAGCCTTGCGATCCCTGCGCGGACAGTCCCGAGACCGTCCAGACGCCCAGCGCGTGGGCGCGCCAATCGGCGACCGGAAATGCGAATTAGCCTTATTTCATCGGCCTTGGAGCACATTTGCGACGAAGCTAGACCGCCAAAACCTTACGAAGATTTCACAGGGTTTTTCCCTGTTCTGGCGCTCCGAATCACTCTCCTCGCCTGAAAACCCGTCCGTGGCCGATTTGAAACTCCGGGAACCGCCCTGCGTAGCTTGCAATGCCATGGAGGGGACAACATGCGGGTCGCGGTTATCGGAACGGGAATTGCCGGCAATGCCGCGGCCTGGACCCTGTCGAAGCATTATCCGGTCACCGTCTATGACCGCGAACTCCGGCCCGGCGGACACAGCCACACCGTTACCATCGACTACGAGGGAACGCCGCTTGCGGTCGATATCGGCTTCATCGTCTACAACGAACTGAACTATCCCGACCTGACGGCGTTGTTCGCCCATCTCGGCGTCGAGACGGTGGACAGTTGCATGAGTTTTGCGGTCACGGCGGACACCGGCCGTTTCGAATGGCGGGGTGGCGGCAACAACTGGCTGGAGACCGCCATCGGCCTGTTCGCGCAACCGCGCAATCTGCTGTCGCCCTCCTATCTCTGGATGCTGCGCGACATCCTGACTTTCAACCAGCAAAGCACCGCGGATTATGCCGCCGGAAAACTCGCCGGGCTAACACTCGCCGAATATTTCCGCACTCATCATTTCGCGCCTCGACTCCTGGTCGACTATCTCGCGCCGATGGGTGCGGCGATCTGGTCGGCGCCATCAAGCGAGATGCTGGATTTCCCGGCCGAGAATTTCGTCGCGTTCTTCAGCAACCACCGCCTGCTGCAATATGACCGTCCGGTCTGGCGCACGGTGAAGGGCGGCAGCCAGCGCTATGTCGAGAAACTGACGGCCGCGTTTCGCGACCACATCAAGTTCGGCTGCGCGGTGACATCGATCGAACGGACGCCGCATGGCGTCGTCGTCCATGACAGCCACGGCAACAGCAACAGCTACGACCACGTCGTGATCGCCTCCCACAGCGACCAAGCGCTTTCGATGCTGTCGGATGCCGATGATCGCGAGCGTTCGATCCTGGGCGCGATCGGCTATTCCCCCAACACGGTCTATCTGCACCGCGACATCAGGTTGATGCCGAAGCGCCGGCGCGCCTGGGCGTCATGGAATTTCCTGCGCTGGCCGCGCGAGGCTTCCGCCGACAACGACGTCTCCGTGACCTACTGGATGAACCCGCTGCAGGGCATCGATGACGACAAGCCGCTGTTCGTCAGCCTCAATCCGCCGCTCGAGCCTGATCCGGCGCTGACCTTCGGCAAATACCGGGTCGAGCATCCGCAATACGACGCCGCGGCTTTTGCCGCCCAGAAACGCCTCGGTGAGATTCAAGGCAAACGACATACCTGGTTTTGCGGCGCATGGACCGGTTATGGATTCCACGAGGACGGATTGCGATCCGGCCTTGCGGTCGCCGAAGCTCTGGGCGCGGTCGTGCCATGGCGCGAACCGCAGCCCGAACTCGCGGAAGCCGCGGAGTAGCCA
>JACDAG010000790.1 GCA_013695565.1 Bradyrhizobium sp. | reverse complement strand
ACACCGATCTCCTCCTGAAGCTCGGCGTTGATCCAGTCGAAATTCATCCCCGAGCCACTGCGCATGCGGTAGTCGTTCAACAGCCGCCTGCGGTGGTCGCGTATCTCCTCCAGGGCCTTCCGATTTTTGAGCGTCGAAAAGCCCGCCACGATATGTTCAATCGCCTTGGTCATAATCAATACTCCACGCCACGCACCATCTTGCCGATTAAAGCAAGAATGCCTTTCGGCGGCTAGCCGGATATTCGATACCCGGAGCGGGTAAGGTTGACCGGTTAGCTTAACAATTTCAGCCCCAAATGGGTGACACGCCGCTCACAGCCCGTCGGGCTGGATGCCTGTCGTGGTTGCCGCCACCGGCCGGGCGCGGATGCGTTCGCGGTAGAACGCGTAGAGGCCGGACGAGACGATGATCGCCGCGCCGAGCAGCATCATGCCGTCCGGCTTGTCGCCGAACATGAGGTAGCCGAGCAGCATCGCCCACAGCAGCGCGGAATAGCGGAACGGCGCCACCGCCGAGATATCGCCGGACCGTAACGCCACGATCATGCATTGATAGCCGATCAAGACCAGCACGGCCGCCAGCGCCAGCAGGCCCAGCGCGCGAGCGGACGGCGGCGTCCAGCCGCCGAGCGGAAACAGGATGACCGCGCCGGCCGATGTCACCGTCACCGTCATCAGCAGGGTAATGAACAGCGAGGGTATCTGCGCCGGTATCTGCTTGGTCGACAGGTCGCGCAAGGCGCAGAACGCCACCGAGACCAGTGCCAGCAGCGAAAACTGATTGAAGCCCGAAATGCCGGGCCGAACGATGATGAGCATGCCGATGAAGCCCGCCGCGATCGCCAGCCAGCGCCGCCAGCCGACCGGCTCGCGAAACACCAGCGCGGCGCCCAGCGTGATCGCCAGCGGCAACGCCTGAAAGATCGCCGAAGTATTGGCCAGCGGCAGATGCGTGAGCGCCGCCATGAACGTTATGGTGCCGCCGACCTCGCCGATGACGCGCAGTGCCACCGGCTTCACCATCACCGTGCGCAAGGGGCGCAAGGCGCGGTGATGAAACGCGAGCGCTGCGATCAGCACGACCGCAAACAGGCCGCGCACCAGCATCACCTGGCCGAAATTGATTTCCGTCGACACCGCCTTGGTGATGGAGTCGTTGATCGTGAAGGCCGCCATGGCGGTGGCCATGATCAGGCTGCCACGGATGTTTGGGGAAAGGGCCAAGTCAGATCCAGTGGATCGTAGGGTGGGCAAACAAAGCGACTTGTCCGCCGTAGCTCAACGAGCGAAGGCGGAAGCGTGCCCACCATTAGCAACAACGAACTGGAGAGATGGTGGGCACGGCGCAAATGCGCCTTTGCCCACCCTACGATTGCGGTGCGCCGAGCGAAACCTTACTCAGGTCGCGCCGGCCTTCTGCGCGTACTCCCAGGACGCCTGCGACAGCGGCACCGTGCGCTTCGCCGACTCGACGGCCTTGGCGTTGGCAGCGGTGCCGTCGCGGATCCGGCCGGCAATCCCCTGCGTGATGCCCGCGAGGCGGAACAGATTGTAGGAGAAATACCAGTTCAGGTCGGGAACGGCACTGCCGGTGACGTTGCAGTAGATCTGCGCGGCCTCTTCCATGCTCGGAATGTTCAACGCCTTGAGATCGGCATTGGCGAGACCCGGCATGGTCCATTGCATCAAGAGGTAAGTGAAGTCGGCCATGGGATCGCCGAGCGTCGACAATTCCCAATCCAGCACCGCCTGCACCCGCGGCTCCGTCGAATGGAAGATCATATTGTCGAGGCGATAATCGCCGTGGACGATCGAGACACGCGTCTGTTCCGGCACCGTCTTCGGCAGCCATTCGGCGAGTTTTTCGAATTCGGGAATGTGCTGGGTCTCGGAGGCCCGATACTGTTTGGTCCAGCGATCGACCTGCCGCGCAAAATAATTGCCGGGCTTGCCGAAATCGCCAAGGCCGATGGCCTCTGGGTCGTAGATATGCAGCTTGGCCAGCGTCTCGATCTTGCTGGTGAAAATCTTGCGGCGGTCTTCCGGCGTCTGGGTTGGAAGCGAGGGATCCCAGAGCACCCGGCCCTCTTCCATCGACATGATGTAGAAGAAGGAGCCGATCACGGCATCGTCGGTGCAAAGGGCATAGGCCTTCGCAACCGGAAAACCCTGCTTGCTCAGCGCCGCGATGACACGGAATTCCCGATCCACCGCATGCGCCGACGGCAGCAATTTTCCGAACGGCCGGCGCCGCATCACATAGGATCGGCCGGGCGTATCGAGCCGGTAGGTCGGGTTGGACTGGCCGCCCTTGAATTGCAGGACGGTCAGCGGTCCCTGATAGCCTTCAACATTCTCCCGCATCCAGCCGTCGAGGCGCTTCTCATCGATACGATGACGGTCCTCGACTTCCTTGGTGCCCGAAAACTCTTCGTCTTTCCTGACGCCGTCCGCCACGCTGACGCTCCCTTAAGGTTTCTTCAAGGTTTCTTGGGGAGCGCCACTCATGGCTTCCCGCTAGTGCGACGTGTTTGCATACTTCCGAAGTTCAAGTCTGGCAATGGCGCGATTGTGCACCTCGTCCGGACCGTCGGCAAGGCGCAGCGTGCGAATGCCGGCGTAGGCCTTGGCGAGCCCCGCATCGTCGGAGACGCCGGCCCCGCCGTATGACTGGATCGCATTGTCGATGATCTTCAGCGCCATGTTGGGC
>JACDAG010000761.1 GCA_013695565.1 Bradyrhizobium sp. | reverse complement strand
TGCTGCGCGCCGTGCTTCAGCTTGGTCTGGAAGCCGACGATGTTGTAGAGCGTGCCAAGCTTGTTGTCCTGGCGCAGCTGCACGATGGCGTAGGCCTTCACCTTCGGGTCGTGTGGATTGGTCAGCCCGACCGGCTTCATCGGTCCATAGCGCAGCGTCTCGTGGCCGCGCTCGGCCATCACTTCGACCGGCAGGCAGCCGTCGAAATACGGCGTGTTGGTTTCCCAGTCCTTGAAGTCGACCTTCTCGCCGGCCAGCAGCTCAGCAACGAACGCGTCGTACTGCTCCTTGGTCATCGGGCAGTTGATATAGTCGGCGCCGGTGCCGCCGGGGCCGACCTTGTCGTAGCGCGATTGGAACCAGGCCACCGACATGTCGATGGAATCCATGTGCACGATCGGTGCGATCGCATCGAAGAACGCCAGCGCGTTCTCGTCGGTGAGCTCGCGAATGGCGTCAGCCAGTGGCGCCGAGGTGAGGGGGCCGGTGGCCACAATGACATTGCCCCACTCGGCCGGCGGCAGGCCGGCGACTTCCGTCCGGTCGATCTCGATCAGGGGATGCTCGTGCAGCGCGCGGGTGACGGCGGCCGAAAACCCGTCGCGATCGACCGCTAGCGCCCCACCGGCGGGCACCTGGTTGGCGTCGGCCGAGCGCATGATCAGGGAGCCCAGCCGGCGCATTTCGGCATGCAGCAGGCCCACCGCATTGTTGGCGGCATCGTCGGAGCGGAATGAATTGGAGCAGACGAGTTCGGCCAGCCCCTCGGTCTGATGGGCTTCGGTCATCCGCACGGGGCGCATCTCGTGCAGGACGACGGGGATGCCGGCATTGGCGATCTGCCAGGCGGCTTCCGAGCCGGCGAGGCCACCGCCAACGACATGGACGGATTCAGGTGGAGATTTGGCTGCGGTCATGGCGCAGGAGTTAGCGCGTTTCCCGGCCAAAAGCACCTGCGGCGAAGTGCGATTTCGACCGCGGTACAGGCGCGTCGAAATGGGCCCGGATACGACAACGCCCGCAGCAAGGCGGGCGTTATCCGTTCGTCAGGCGGCTGGGGAATCAGCCCTGGTAAGTCCCGGCTGCAACGCGCGGAATGTCCGAACGATCGAGCCCGATATCGGACAGTTCGCGATCGCTAAGCTGGGACAATTCGCTGACATTGCGCTGGTAGTCCCGGAACGCCTGGATCATGCGGATGAGCGAGAGTAACATGGTAGTCTCCTTGCAGTTTACGATTCAGCCCTTGGAGGAAGCCTCATCGTTGAAATGAATATAGCTGATATTTTGCAGTGCAGAAGTTCCGATGGTGCGATGCAGCTAATCCAAAAACGCATGACGAGTGTAATATCCGATTAACCTTTCGGCATGGCTGCCCGATCGGGTGCCTGGAGACGCCAGCCGGCCTTCCAATCTTGGCCAATAATGCCCATGAAATGGCGATATGGTCGTAATCACGATGTAACCATTACTGCTCCGAAGAACGTTGATTCCGGGGACGAAAATCAAGGCAAGCAGACCCGAGCGTGGGCGAACCGCCTCTTTACGTTAGGATTTTTGGAATTTTTGCATGCGCAATTCGCATGCAGACTGCCTTCTAATAATGAACTTAAAATCATTTTATAGGGCAATCGAGGATTGGATTGCCTCATCGTAGGAGGCGCGAATTCGCATCGTCGAGCCGGCTGATGTTCGTGCGCAACACGCAAAAGCGTTCACCGACATCCACCGCCCCTGATCGTCTTCGCGCGCGGATCGTCGCGACCTCAAAGCATGTCGTGAAATCACCGACGGGATTTTGACGCAGCGAACGCGTCGACCATCGTTTCGTTTGCGTCACCGACAATGAACGCTCGATGTTTGTATCGTCTGTCGACCAACGCGCGTGCTGCGCTGCGTCGTTATATTACGTGGCTGTAATGAATTACGCAGCTGTAACGAAAATGCGTCGTTTCGCATAAGCGCCTTGCGCGCTGCGCTCAGCACCTCGCGCGAAAGTCATTCCGAAATTTCCGCAACCGGAAAACAATCGTGATGCAGATTCCGGCAATGACGCTGGTGCTGTCAAAAACAGAAAATGGGAAATCACATGCTCAATAAATTACTCGCAGCAGCCGCCATGGCTGCCATTGCCTACGCCGTCGTTCCCGCAAACGCCGCCAAGCCGAGCGCCGGCTGCAGCGGTGCTAATCTCGCCCAAACCGAAACCATGATCGAGACGATGGCTGATGACGAGGGCAAGATCGCCGCGCAGAAGGAGATCGCCTTGGCTCAGGATTCGATGCTGAGCGGCAAGATGGGTGCGTGCGGCATGCATCTGAGCAAGGCGATGCAGGCAGGCATGGCGAAGTAGAAAAGCCAGCAAGGGGCCGGTAGCTTTGCGATCGGCCCCTTGATTCCTGGTCAAGGTGCGCGTGCGAGCTGGGTCGCAAAATAGCCGATGGTCTTGGAGTAGACCTCGCTCTTGTTCCATTGCTGGATCACGGCGAAATTGGCGCTGCCGGGCTCCCAGTCCTTGCCGCGCTGCCAGCCATAGCTCTTGAGGTAATTCGCGGTCGAGGCCAGCACATCGGGCGCACTGCGCAGGAGATCGCGGCGGCCATTGCCGTCGAAGTCGACGGCATATTTGATGTAGGACGACGGCATGAACTGGGTTTGGCCGATTTCACCGGCCCAGGCGCCGCGCATGTCCTGTGGTGCGATATCGCCGCGCTCGACGATGCGCAGCGCATCCATCAACTCGGCCTTGAACAAGTCAGCGCGACGGCAATCATAGGCCAGCGTCGCCAGCGAACGCAGCGTCGGAAATTTCCCGATGTTGACGCCGTAATCGGTTTCCAGGCCCCAGATCGCCACCAGTATTTCGCCGGGCACGCCATAGGCCTGTTCGATGCGCGAGAGCACCGACCCGTATTGCTTGAGCATGTTGGCGCCGCGGGCGAGCCGGGACGGCACCATGCGCCCTGAGAACTCCTCAAAACTCTGGCTGAAAACCTTCTGCGAGTGGTCGCGGGCAATGACGGCCTTGTCGAGCGCTACGCCGGTCAGCCCGGCTTGTATGGCCGACGGCGAAATGCCTTTCGCGACGGCTTCCTTTTTGAAGTCTTCAAGCCAGCCCTCAAACGTGCCGGTGCCGCAGGGTGCGGCGAACGAGGGGGCTGCCGATGTCAGGAGAAGTGCTGCCAGTGCCAAAGCCCGTACAGAAACGCGAGAAGTCCAAGAGGTCATGGTGTCGTTTGCTCCAAGGTCGATCATTCATCGACATTAGTGTCGGAACCACACCGAATGTTCGGATCAACAGCGGCCAAAACAAGGCTTCTGTTTCGTCATCACCCACACGAACGCGTCACCGGCTTTTGACGCCCAATTCGTAGGCAATCGTGAACGGCGTCTGGCGTTGAATAGCCAAGCCGCCGGCCGATGAACGGCCGGCGGCTGGATATTGCGACTCGGTGTGAAGGCCTATGCGCTTTACTTGCGCCGCCAGGGAAACAGGTTGGCCGGGAAATCTGCCGCAGGCTTGCGCTCGCGCCGGGCGCGGGGCGGAAGCGGTTGCGGATTGAGTTCGGGCTCAATGGTTTCGCGGTAGAGATGCCAGGTGGCGTGGCCAAGCACCGGAATGACGACGGCCAGGCCGAGGAAGAACGGCAGCGTTCCCGCAACCAGCAGCACCGCCACGATCATACCCCAGACTGCCATCGGTACGGGATTGCGTGCGACCGCGCGCAGCGACGTCACCATCGCCTCGCCGGCGCTGGCATGGCGATCGAGCATCAGCGGGAACGACACGACGCTGACGCAGAGGGCGACGAGGGCGAACACGAAGCCGACGCCGCAGCCGACCACGATCAGCCACCAGCCCTGCGGCGTCGTCAGCACGCGGGCCGCGAAATCTCGCATGCCGGTCGCGCCTTCATAGCCGAACGCGGCGATGTAGATTGCTTGCGCAGTGGCCACCCAGGTCACGAACAAGGCCAGCAGAAGAACGCCGAGCCCAAGCATGGCGCCGAAGGACGGCGAGCGCAGCACTTCGAGCGCATCCCAGGCGGACGCCGGGGCTCCGGTCTCGCGGCGGCGGCTCATCTCATACAGGCCGAGCGCTGCGAACGGGCCGAGCAGGGCGAAACCCGCGGCCAGCGGAAACAGCAGCGGCAACACGGAGTAGCCATGCACCGTGCGCGCCAGCACCAGTCCGAGCACGGGATAGATCACGCACAGGATGATGGCGTGGCTCGGGACGGCCTTGAAATCCTCCCAGCCGAGCTGCAAGGCCCGGTGCAAATCGGAGAGGCCGATGGTTCGGATTACCGGCGCATTCGCGGCGTCTTGTCCGCTCTGCGCAACAGATGTGACACTGCCGTGAAGTGGGGTGCCTTGAATTGGAGTCGCCATGGTCGTCGTCTCCCGTTGGCGGCCGCATTTTGCGCGTCCTGGAAGGCGCAAACGTGCCGTTTCCAAACATGATCGCGAGCAGGCCAGACGCGAAGACAGGGAAGATGAACAGGCCATGTCGCGAACTGAAGCACCAGCGTACTCCCAAACAGAGACAATAGCACTCACGCTTCGGTGAATGTTTCATTGGCAAGCCACAATTGGCTGGCTAAACTCCAGGTCGAGCCCGGCCTGGTGCTGCCGGTCAAACAGTGCCGCTAACGACAGACCTGTTTTTATTCTACTGGGAGCGAACGATGAGCATTTTCGGAAAAATCATGAGCGCGATCTTCGGCACCAAGGCGGAGGCGGCGCCGGCTGGCGGAGCGGCCGCAGGTGGAGCAGCGGCCGGCGGATCCGCGGCACCGGCGGCAACCGTCGATGTGGCTCCCATCCTCGACGCGGCTGTCAAGGCCAAGGGCGAGAAGCTCGAGTGGCGCACCTCGATCGTCGACCTGATGAAGGCGCTCGACATCGATTCGAGTTTCACGGCGCGCAAGGAACTCGCCAAGGAACTCGGCTACACCGGTGACAGCAACGATTCCGCGAGCATGAACATCTGGCTGCACAAGCAGGTGATGACCAAGTTCGCCGCCAATGGCGGCAAGCTGCCGCCGGAAATCAAGCACTGACGACAAGCACTCACGAATCGTTTCAGCCCGACGTGCGAAGGCCCGCGGAAACGCGGGCCTTTATTTTTTGCTGGGCCTTTTTTTGAGGATCGTGCGGAAGCGCTTGCTTAGGAAGATTGCCGGCGCGCGGTGAGGCTTCACGCGGCGGTCACGCGTTCGCCGCGGCTCATCCCGATGCCGCGCTGAGTACGCGGCGCGGTCGATAAACCGTGGACCTATTTCATGCGCGTGCGCAGGCTGAAGCGTGCCGCACGCCGGGTCGTCCGCGTGACCAAGTATGGTCGACACGTGCACGGGAGCGGCCTGAATCCGGAGGACGCTTGATCAACCTTTAGCTCACCACGGAGCATTGACTGACCCCCGCTGAACTCGACGGGCTGGTCAAGCAGCCAGATCGACGAACGCTTCTACGTCACCAGGAAGATCACCACGGGGTATGTTGCGAGGCTGATCAGCGTCGTAACGCTAACGAGGTTTGCCGCCAGTGTTGCGTCGCCGCCAAGCTGGCGTGCGAGAATATAGGCAGATGTGGTAAGGGGCGCGGCCAGACAGATGACCCCGACGGCCAGCGGAAGTGCGGATACACCGAGCAACAGCGAGGCCAGCCACATGACCGCCGGCGCAGCAATCAACTTTGAGGCTGCCCCAGCTAGCAGAACTGGCACGGACATCTTCAGCCCCTTGAGGTCCACGGCAGCTCCAACGCATAGAAGGCCAGTGGCCAGTGTGGCCTGGCCAAGCAGATTTAATCCCTCAATCACCGGGTGGGGAAGTCGAACTCCCGCCAGCTTCAAGAGTGCGCCCGCCACGGTAGCCAGGATCAGCGGGTTCCGAACTACGTTGCCGAGCACCGACGAGAGGGGCGCCGGTGTGGCGCCTGCGAAGCGGGAGAGTACGTAGACGGAAAGCACGTTGTTGACCGGCACCATGACAGCCACGACCACCGCGGCGAACGCAAGCGCTTCCGCTCCGAGAGCGCTAGCTACGACTGCTAAGCCCACATAGCCGTTCCATCGCAGTGCGGCCTGGAAAAGGCTGGAATAGGCAGGGCCGGAAAGGCGCGCGCGTCGACGCATCGCAAGCATTACG
>JACDAG010000734.1 GCA_013695565.1 Bradyrhizobium sp. | reverse complement strand
ACACCGCCATCCTTGACGCCTGCCAGGACGCGTGGCGAAAACTTCTAGCCGAGACAGGCCGCATAACCTCCATCGCTCAGCGCGATTGGGCCACCATCGGTCAATCCCTTTGAAGGCTGGTATAAGTCGGCTCAATCCACCGCAGAGGCTCAATGAGCAACGTCAATCAAATGAGTGAACCCGATGGTTGAGATCAAATTCAGCGGATGAGCCGTTTTGCCTTGGGCTAATACCCCCGCCCGTCGAGCTATCGGCTTAAACGAAACCCGCCATTGCTAACATGGCTCTGCGACAACCAAGGTGGCGGATTACGCCTTCGGCTCAATCCGCCCTACCCCTTCACTCTACCTTCCCTGCCTCGTTCAACCCGCTCTGCCAGGTCGACGGCTGCGTCCCGAACCCGCGCTTCGCCCGCGTGCCGAGCCAGTAGCCGAATTGCGGCGGCACGTTGCGGAACGGGCCTTCGACGCCGAGTTTAAGCGCGGCGTCCATCGGCCAGTTCGGGTTGTTGAGGATTTCGCGGCCCACCGCGATCAGGTCGGCTTGCTTATGCTGGAGGATCTGTTCGGCCTGGTCGCCATGGATGATGAGGCCGACCGCCATGGTCATGATGTCGGCGTTGAGTTTTACATATTCCGACAGCGGCACTTGATAGCTGTATTTGATTTCCTTGCCGAGGATCGGCTCCATCTCGGTGATGCCGCCGGAGGAGCAGTCGATGACGTCGACGCCCTTGGCTTTGAGGATTTTCGCTAGCCGTGCGCTCTGTTCCGGTCCCCATCCGGCATTGTCCTCCACCGACAGGCGGACGAACAGCGGCTTGTGGTCGGGCCAGTGCGTGCGCACGGCTTCCGTGATCTCGGTGATGAAGCGCATCCGGTTTGATTCGGAGCCGCCATATTCGTCGGTGCGTTGATTGGAACGTTCCGACAGAAACTGATGCACGAGATAGCCGTGCGCGCCGTGCAGCTCCAGCATGTCGAAGCCGGCTTCATGCGCGCGCCGCGCGGCGTTGCCCCAGGCCTGTACGAGGTCTTTCACCTCACTCCGCTCCAGCGCCTTCGGCACCGGCCATTTCTCGCTATGGGCGACAGCACTCGGCGCCACCGGTGACCAGGCGTCCCAGTCGTCGATGTCGGGCGTACGCTGCAGCGGGCGGTCGCCCTCCCATGGCCGCGTCGCGCGCGCCTTGCGGCCGGAATGGCCGAGTTGGATGCCTGCGACCGAATTCTGCTGATGGATGAATTTGACCAGGCGGCTGAGCGGCTCGACAAAGGCGTCATCCCAGATGCCGAGATCGCCGATCGTGCCGCAGCCGCGCCGCTCGACCTTGGTCGATTCAACGACAACGAGCCCGGCGCCGCCGGCGGCGAATTTGCCGGCGTTCATCAGATGCCAATCGGTCGGAAAGCCCTTTTGGGCCGAATATTGATGCATCGGCGGCACCACGATGCGGTTCTTCAGTTCAACGCCGCGGATCGTCATCGGCGAAAACAGCAGCGTTCCCGGCATTGTCATTTCCTCGGTCGTTTCCGGGTACCCCTGCCCCGGCGAGGTGCCGGCGGATGCCTTCTGGTTATTGCTTGGCCGTGGCGTCGGACTTCACTTCAGTCTTGGCGTCAGAAGTCTTGGCGTCAGATTTGGCTTTCGGTTTCGCCGGCGGCGCCTTGGCCGCGGCCTTCGGAGGCGCGCCGTCGCTGCGCACGGTTCCCCAGGGATCCGTGCTCTTCTGTTCCGGAATATTGCCCAGCGACCGCCGATAGGCTTTCTCGGCCTCCTTCTCGCCCGTTTTTTCGGCCTGCGTTTTCTCTGTGTCGGGATCCCCGTATTTCTGAATCGCCGGCGCCTGCGTCTGGGCCAGGGCCGGCCCGGCCAGCAGCGCCATCACAGCCACGATGCCAATCATTTTCATGCGATCACTCCTCAGACGCGTTCCGACCGAACGCTTAGCACAGCTCTCGCGCTGGCTTAAGTGCTGGATTGCGTCGGGAGCGGCGGCAAATCTTCGGGAAACAGGACTTCCTGTCCAACTTGTAACGGGGCGGTTCGAACCTTCCGACGGCCTGGTCACGACCACCCCGCAATGGCCGGCGGCCGAGCGGGAGATGGGCGATGATACGGAAATTGCTGGCAACGACGTTGATGGCTGGTTCCGATCGGGAATATGGTGAGCGCGGCTTGCTCCAATCCGGCACTGACGACCCAAATCGTATCGGGGTGCATTTTCGCCCTGACACTCGCTCTTTACGCGCAGGAACTCCGCCGCGGCTTCGGCGATGTCGGATTCGTCGGCTCGTCGTTGCGCGCCGAACGCAACCGGCGCCAGAGAATCTGAAGAAGCAATCTGACGAAGCAATCTGACGAAGCAATCTGACGAGGGAATTTGACTTGAAATGACCGCAACCCCGCTTCTCCCCAATTCCGCCGACGCGCTGCTGTTCGACCTCGGCCGCGTCGTGCTCGATATCGATTTCGGCAAGGTGATGGCCATTTGGGCCGGCCATGCCGGCTGTGAGCCGGCGCAGCTGGTTGCACGGTTCTCGCCCAATGATGCCTGGCATCGTCACGAGCGGGGCGAGATCAGCGACGCCGAATTCTTTGCGGGCTTGCGCGCTTCGCTCGGTATTGAGCTATCGGACGCCCAGTTCCTGCAGGGGTGGAACGCGATCTTCACCGGCGAAATGCCCGATATCGCCGCCTCGCTGGCGCGCGCCGGGCAACGCCTGCCGCTCTATGCCTTTTCCAACACCAACAGCGCGCATGTCGCGCATTTCAGCCAGGCCTATGGCGATGTGCTCGGCCATTTCCGCGAAATCTATTTGTCAAACGCCATCGGGCTTCGAAAGCCCGATGCGGTGGCCTTTGATCACGTGGTGAAGGCGATCGGCGCGCCGGCGCCGCGCATTGTGTTCTTCGACGATTCCGCCGAGAACATCAGAGGTGCGCGGGCGCGTGGTTTGATTGCGGTGCATGTGACGGCACCCGATGACGTCGCAAAGGCGCTTGCCGCGCTGGGAATTTAGCCAATGAGACCGTCATTGCGAGCCAACGGGTCGCGCGAATGCGCGCCCGATGATAAACTCCGCAGAAGTAATCCATGGCCGCAAAGAAGGTGGATTGCTTCGTCGCTTCGCTTCCTTGCGCAAACGCTTCGCGTTTGTCGCAGGCAATGACGATAAGAATGAGGGTTTGCACGTGGCCTTGATGCCGGTTGTCGATGCGCTGGCTGCGATCCTTGCGGGCGCAGACCCTCTGCCTGAAGAAATGCTCGCGCTCGACACCGCCTTTCATCGGGTGCTGGCGCGCGACCTTGCGGCCAGGCGGACCCAGCCGCCGCAGGCGATGTCGGCGATGGACGGTTATGCGGTGCGCGCGATCGATGCCGCCGATCTCTCCGCCCGGCTGAAGGTGATCGGCGAGGTCGCGGCCGGCCGCCCGTTCGCCCGCAAGGTCGGCCACGGCGAAGCGGTACGAATTTTTACCGGCGGTGTGATCCCCGACGGGGCCGACGCCGTCATCATCCAGGAAGACACGGCGATCGATGGCGACCACATCACCATCACGGAAGCCGCCAAACCGGGACGGCACATCCGCGCCGCCGGGGCCGATTTCCGCGAGGGCGATGTGCTGCTCGCCA
>JACDAG010000720.1 GCA_013695565.1 Bradyrhizobium sp. | reverse complement strand
GAGACTCAAAAAGACAAAAGTGAGTCATTTGAATCACATGACCCCTTTCCCGGGACAGCCCTGCGCAAGCGCGGGGCAAGGGAGCAGACCGCCCTCACCCCGCATGCATCTTGCGCGCAGCCGCGCTGTGCCGGCGGATCAGGTCTGGTACGTCGAGGCCGGGAATTGCACCATCAGTCACCACCCACTTGCCGCCAACCATGACGCGGTCGGCGCGGTGAGCGCCGCATAACACCAGTGCGGCCAGGGGATCGCCGTGTCCGGAGAAACGCAGTTCATCGAGCTTGAACAGCGCCAGATCAGCCGCCTTGCCGACAGCAATCTCGCCTAGTTCGGGACGGCCGACGCACGCCGCCGAGCCCTTGGTGGCCCAGCGCAGGGCGTCCTTGTGGCTGACGCGACCCACACCATAGCGCGCCCGCTGCAGCAGGAACGCGGCGCGCACTTCCTGCATCAGATTGGACTCGTCGTTCGACGCCGAGCCGTCGACGCCAAGGCCAATGGAAACTCCCGCCTCCTCCATCTCGCAGACCGAGCAGCAGCCGGACGCCAGGATCTGGTTACTGCAGGCACAATGACTGATCGCGGTCTTCGCCCGGCCAAGCCGCTTCATCTCATCCGGATTGAAGAAGATGCCGTGCGCCAACCAGGTCCGCGCATTGAGCCAGCCGCATTGTTCGAGATAGTCGAGTGGCCGGCAGCCATGCATCTGCTCGCAGAATTTGTTCTCGTCCTCGGTTTCGGCCAGATGCGTGTGGAGGCGCACGTCGAGCCTGTCGGCCAGTGTGGCGGTCGCGCGCATCAGCGAGGTCGTGACCGAAAACGGCGAGCATGGCGCCAGCGCGATCTGCACCATCGCGTCCTCGCCGCGCTGGTGATGTTTTGCGACGACGCGTTCGCTGTCGGCCAAAATCGTGTCCTCGTCCTGCACCACGCTGTCGGGCGGCAGGCCGCCATCCTTTTGCGAACGGTCCATCGAGCCGCGTGTCAGCAGCACGCGGATGCCGAGTCTTTTGGCGGCGGCGACCTCGATATCGACGGCGTCCTCGAGCCCGGCCGGAAACACATAATGATGGTCGGTCGTGGTGGTGCAGCCCGACAGCAGCAGTTCCGACATCGCCACGGTGACGCCGAGATGCAGCGATTCCGGCGTCAGGCGCGCCCAGACCGGATAAAGCGCCTGCAGCCACGGAAACAGTTCGCGGTCGAGCGCGGCCGGCAACGCCCGGGTCAGGGTCTGATAGAAATGGTGATGGGTGTTGATCAGGCCGGGCAGCACGACATGGTCGCTGGCATCATAGACGGCGGTATTGGCGGTCACGGGTTCGCGGCCACGCGGCACCAGTTCGACGATCTTGCCACCGCGGACCACGACGCCGCGCTCGGCGCCGTCGGCGAAAATAGAAAGCGGATCCTTGATCCATATCGCCTGCGTTTGGTCCATGATCCCACCTGATTTGCGAGGCGCGGTTCTTTCGAAAGGTGAACGCCCCATCCCACCAATGCAAAGACCATCCCAGGACGATTGGCAATTGGCGCTGGTCTTGCAAGACTTCATAGTCGGAGATGCATCCTGTTGAAAGCGTTAGCGTATCCATGGACCTGAACACCATCCGCGCCGTTGCACATCCGGCCACGCGGGAGCAATTGCCCGTTTGGACGGCAGGCGATGCTTGGCTCGCGGGCGGCACCTGGCTGTTCTCGGAACCGCAGGTCCACCTCAACCGGCTGATCGATCTCACCGACCTGAAATGGCCGGCGCTGACGATTGGCGAAAGCGGGCTTTCGATTGCCGCGACCTGCACGGTGGCGCAGCTCGATGCGCTGTCCTGCCCGCCGGAATGGATCGCCTCGCCCCTGATCAACCAGTGCTGCCGCGCGTTCCTCGCCTCGTTCAAGATATGGAAGACGGCGACGGTCGGCGGCAATATCTGCATGTCGCTACCGGCAGGGCCGATGATCTCGCTGACATCGGCGCTCGACGGCGTCTGCACCATCTGGCCGGCCGGCGGTGGCGAGCGGAGAACTCCTGTCGCCGATTTCGTTACCGGCGATCAGCGCAATTT
Source organism: Bradyrhizobium sp. (assembly GCA_013695565.1). GTDB lineage: Bacteria > Pseudomonadota > Alphaproteobacteria > Rhizobiales > Xanthobacteraceae > Bradyrhizobium. Next base: position 5,154 of record JACDAG010000720.1, on the reverse strand, counting down.
GCTCGCGCCGGGCGACCTGCTGCGGCAGGTCGATATACCGCTTGCGTCATTGAAACGCCGCTCGGCGTTCCGGCAGATTTCGCTGACGCCCGTGGGCCGATCGGCGGCGCTGCTGATCGGCAGCGTCACCAGTGACGGTGGATTGAAACTGACGGTGACGGCGGCCACCGCACGGCCCGTTCAATTTGTCTTTGCGGGGATCCCGCTCGCCGAAGAACTGCGCGAGGCGATCCTGCAACGCATTCCGGATGGCCTTTATCACACCGACGTCCATGGCAAGCCGATGTGGCGCAAGGCCATGACGATGCGACTGGCGGAAGAAATCCGCGGCGAATTGCAGGCGCGGCCATGAGCATTGAGATCAACGGAAAGACATTCTCGGAATTCCCGCAGGCCGGACAATGCCTGCGGACGTTCCTGCGCGAGCTCGGGCATTTCGGCGTCAAGAAGGGCTGCGATGCCGGCGATTGCGGCGCCTGCACGGTGCTGCTGGACGGCGAGCCTGTGCATAGCTGCCTGATCCCGGCGTTCCGCGCCGACGGCCATGCCGTGATCACGATCGAAGGTCTTGCGCCCGATGGCGGTATCCATCCGATGCAGCAGGCATTTCTGGACGCTCAGGGCTTTCAGTGCGGCTTCTGCACCTCAGGCATGATCCTGACCTGTGCATCCCTGAACCAGGCGCAGCGGCAGGATCTCGGCGCCGCGCTGAAAGGCAATATCTGCCGTTGCACCGGCTACCGTTCGATCGAGGATGCGCTCAACGGCAAGACCAACATCGAGGATGCCGACGCCGGCACCGCGTTCGGCCGCAGCCTGCCCGCCCCCGCCGGCCCGCAGGTGGTGCGCGGCGCGGAACGCTATACGTTCGACGTGGCGCCTGAAGGCCTGCTGCACCTCAAGATGCTGCGCTCGCCGCATCCGCACGCCAAAATCATCGCGATCGACAAGAGCGCGGCGCTCAGCATTCCCGGCGTGCACGCCGTACTGACGCATGAGGACGCGCCCGATCGGCTGTTCTCGACCGCGCGGCACGAATGGGACTGGATGGACCCTGATGACACCAGGGTGCTCGACGACGTCGTCCGCTTCGTCGGACAGAAGGTCGCCGCCGTCATCGCCGACACCGAAGCCGCCGCCGAGGAAGGCTGTCGCCGGCTCAAGGTCGAGTACGAAATCCTGCCTGATGTGATTGATCCCGCCGCGGCGATCGCGCCTGACGCCCCGGTGCTTCATGGCGACAAGACGGCCGAACATCGCGTCGCCAACGCCGCCCGCAATATCGTCGCCGAAATCCACGGCGAATTCGGCGATGTCGCGGCCGCGCTGGCGCAAGCCGCGGTCACCTATGAGGGCACCTTCACGACCCAGCGCGTCCAGCACGCCGCGCTGGAAACCCATGGCGGGTTGGCCTGGGTCGATGCCGACGGAATTTTGAACGTCCGTTCCAGCACACAGGTGCCGTTCCTGACCCGGCGCACGCTTGCCGACCTCTTTGAATTACGGCCCGACAAGGTGCGGGTGTTCTGCGAGCGCGTCGGTGGCGGGTTCGGCGGCAAGCAGGAAATGTTCGTCGAGGACATCCTGGCGCTGGCAGCGCTGAAGACCGGCCGCCCGGTCAAATTCGAACTGACACGGGAAGAGCAGTTCATCGCGACCTCAACGCGGCACCCGATGCAGGTCACTGTCAAAGCGGGCGCCGACGGAGACGGAAAACTCACGGCGCTGCAGCTCGACGTGCTCTCCAACACCGGAGCCTATGGCAACCATGCCGGCCCGGTGCTGTTTCATTCCGTCGGCGAATGCATCGGCGTCTATAACTGTCCGAACAAAAAGGTCGATGGTATCGCCGCCTATACCAATACCGTGCCTTCGGGTGCGTATCGCGGTTACGGCCTGCCGCAAAGCCTGATCGCGGTCGAGGCCGCGATCGACGAACTGGCAAGGCGGCTCGGCATCAGCCCTTTCGAAATGCGCCGTCGTAATATGGTGAAACCCGGCGATCCCATGTTGTCGCCGCCGGAATCCAAGTACCACGACGTGTCGTACGGCAGCTACGGCCTCGATCAGTGTCTCGACCTGGTCGAGCGCGCGATGGCTGCCGACGCACCGACGCCCAATCTTTCCGCGGACTGGCTGACCGGCGACGGCATTGCGCTTACCATGATTGACACCGTGCCGCCGGCCGGTCATTTCGCCGATTGCAGCATCGCGCTGCGTGAGGATGGCGGCTTCGACCTCACGGTCGGCACCGCTGAATTCGGCAACGGCACCTCTACCGTGCATCGCCAGATCGCAGCCAGCGCGCTGGCGACGACGGTCGACCGCATTCATCTGCGCCAATCCGACACCGCCCATGGCGGCCACGACACCGGCGCCTATGGCAGCGCCGGCATCTTCGTCGCGGGGAATGCGACGCAGGCGGCAGCCGAAGCACTGGCCGGCCAGCTGAAACAATTCGCGGCGTCCTTGCTGGGCGAGAATCCGGATGCGTGCGCGCTCGACAACCACGCCACCGTATGCGCCGGACGCCGCACGCCCTACGCCCTTCTCGCCGCCTCGGCGCAATCGCAGAGTAAGGTGTTGAGCGCCGGCGGCAGTTCGTCGGGCACGCCGCGCTCTGTCGCGTTCAACGTGCAGGGGTTTCGCGTCGCGGTGAACAAATTCACCGGGGAACTCAAGATCCTGAAAAGCGTGCAGGCCGCCGATGCCGGCCGGGTCGCCAATCCGATGCAGTGCCGCGGCCAGATCGAGGGCGGCGTCGCGCAGGCGCTGGGTGCTGCGCTCTATGAGGAGATGGTGATCGACGAGGGCGGCCGAGTCATCAATCCCAAATTCCGCGACTATCATCTGCCGTCATTTGCCGACGTCCCGCGCACGGAAGTGTTTTTTGCAGACACTTCCGACACACTCGGACCGATGGGCGCGAAATCGATGAGCGAAAGTCCGTACAATCCGGTCGCCGCCGCGCTCGGCAACGCCATCGCCAACGCCACCGGCATCCGCTTCACGGCAACGCCGTTCAAACCGGACCGGCTGTGGCCGGCGTTGCATGAGAAGTTTGGAAGGTAATGGCTGTGTGACTGATATCACTTCCTCGACGGCTGGCCCATGTCACACAGCGCCATGCCCGCGCTGGTGCGGATGCAATGGAGGGACTCATGAATACCAACAATGAACTGATTGACGATTCGCAGCTCGACGCCGTCACTGGCGGCTCGATCGTCTCTGATGTGGTCAACGGTGCCGCGGCGCTTGCGCGGGCCATTGGTGGCTTCCTCGGCGGGCTCGGTCAGCCGACATTCCCGATCAAGGTCGACCTCTCGGGCGCAACCAAAGCCGGTGCGGCAATCGGGCGCGGCCACATCCACTAACCGATTCAGTGCGGCGTTCGCGCAACAACGTGAACGCCTCAATGCTGTCCGGCTACCCTCGCCCCACCGTGCACTCGATCTGGCCGTGCGGTTCGTCGGTCGGCAGGAACACGTTGTTGTTGTTGTCGAGCCCGAACGCCGACAGGTTGATCGGGATGAAATGCATGTTCGGACAGGCCATGCTGATCTCGGAAATCTCCGGCACCGCCGCCAGCGCCGCCTCGCCCATCCGGTAGAGGCTGTCCTGCACGCTCTTGCTGTAAGTCATCGAAAACACCTCCAGCACCGTGTCGAGGATCTTGCTGTTGGTCGCGGGATAGCTCAAAGGCTTGCCCGACCATTTCCAGGACGCCACCATGCTGGTCGCGCACATCCGGTCGGCGGTCGGCGGGATCGTGGTGTAGCCGTCCTTGACGTAATTCTCCCAGCCCGACTGCGTCGACTTCATGAACGTGAAGCCGTCGATGCCTGACGACATCGTGGTCGCGCCGCCGCGGACGGCCGACACTTCCACAGTGGGCTTGCCGTTGCTGTCGAGCACGAAACTGTGCGGATGCGGCTTGTCCCCGAAGCTGAGCCGGCTCCATTTGGTCTCGTGCACGGTGAGCGCGACGGAGGCGATCTGCGGATAGGTGTCGAGATATTTTTTGGCCAGCACCTGGCAAAAATCCTCGGTGCAGAGGTCGGTGTTTTCACGCGCGATGACGTTGACGACGTTCTTGATGGTGTCGGTCGATACCGAGGTGGAATTGTCGCCGTGCGTATAGGCCGGCGCAAAGTCGCCTTCGATCATCGCCTTGACGTTGAGCTGGCTGACCTCATGGCTGTCAGCCCCGCGGTGGATGCGCATCACGCGGACGCGGCCCTTCCCGTATCTGTTCTTGATCAGCGGCACGTGGAAGCCTCCAGTTCGACCGGTAATTTATACGGGACTATGGACGCCCGATATGGTCCAATATTGAGCAACGATCGTGCCATTGGGCAAGTTTCTGGGGCAAGTTTCTGGGGCAAGTTTTCTGGCACGGGCCTTGTATCGGTTCAGGTGACGCCAGGGGGACGATCCATGACCACGACCACCGAACTCCATCCGGTCGACCAGACCCTGCCGGCGCCGCGGCTGCTGGCGCTCGGCCTGCAGCATGTGCTCGTCATGTATGCCGGCGCGGTGGCGGTGCCCCTGATCATCGGCCGGGCGCTGAAGCTGCCTCCGGAGGACGTCGCCTTCCTGATCTCGGCCGATCTCTTTACCTGTGGCCTGGCTACGCTGGTGCAATGTCTCGGTTTTCCCGGGGTCGGCATCCGGCTGCCCGTGATGATGGGGGTGACGTTCGCCTCGGTCGGCCCGATGCTGTCGATGGCCACTGCGCCCGATATCGGCCTGCTCGGTATCTACGGCTCGGTGATCGCTGCCGGAATCTTCGGCATCATTGCCGCGCCCTTCATCAGCCGGCTGCTGCCGCTGTTTCCCCCCGTGGTCACCGGAACCATCATCCTGGTGATCGGGATCTCGCTGATGCGGGTGGGTATCAACTGGGCCGGCGGCGGCCTGCCGACCCTGACCAAGGTGATTGACGGCGTCCCCGGCGCCTTCCCCAATCCCAATTATGGCCAGCTCCAAGGCCTCGGCATCGCGCTGTTCGTGCTGCTTGTCATTCTCGCCCTGATCAAATGGGGCACCGGCTTCGTCGCCAATGTGGCCGTGCTACTCGGCATTATCGCGGGCGCGGTCGTCGCCAGCGTGTTCGGCATGATGCATTTCGAAAAGGTCGCCGCGGCGCAA
>JACDAG010000715.1 GCA_013695565.1 Bradyrhizobium sp. | reverse complement strand
GAGCAGGCCGTTCTCGAGCGAGGCGTTTTTCACCTGAACGAAATCGGCAAGCTGGAAGGCGCGCTCGAAGGCGCGCGCGGCGATGCCGCGATACAGCACTTCCGATTTGTCCTGGCCGTTCTCGTTGGCGGATTTCTCGCCCTTGATCGTCAAGGTGTTTTCTTTCGCGACGATCGAAAGCTCGCCTTGCGAGAAGCCGGAGACCGCAACGCTGATGCGATAGGCGTTCTCACCGGTGCGCTCGATGTTGTAGGGGGGATAACCGGGGCTGCCGTCCGACGCTGCCTGGTCGAGCAGGGAGAAGAAGCGGTCGAAGCCGACGGTGGAACGATAAAACGGGGCGAGATCATAGGTACGCATAGGGTAGTCCTCCATTGAGCGACTGTTTCAATTAACCCGCCCGCCATCGGGCCGGGCTTTCGTCGATGCGCAGCCCCAGCCGTTCGAATCGGGTCTTTCGAATCCGAATCCCGGTTCCGAAACACTGGTAGCGGCCTGCACAGAAATGATATGGGAGGGGCCGAAAGCCGTTCAAGAGGGGCCGAATCGCGTCTCTTTTTGCCGGTCGCGCCTTGATTTCCCGCCCATTTCACCTAGCCGGTTCTGCCTCCCATGACGCTCGTCTCGATCCCCGCCAATCCGGTTCCGGAGGATGTCGTCAGTGGCACCATCAAGACGCCTGATGGCGCCGAACTGCGCTTTGCGCGCTGGGCGCCGCCGGCAGGCCGCAAGGGTACCGTCTGCGTCTTCACCGGGCGCAGCGAGCAGATCGAAAAATATTTCGAGACGGTGCGCGATTTGCGCGAGCGCGGCTTTGCGGTCGCAATGATCGACTGGCGCGGCCAGGGCCATTCCTCGCGGCGACTGCGCGATCCGCGCAAGGGCTATGTCCGCGATTTCTCCGATTTCGAAGTCGACGTCGAAACCTTCGTGCAGCAGGTGGTGCTGCCGGATTGCCCGCCACCCTATTTCGCGCTGGCGCATTCGATGGGCGGCGCGGTCATGCTGCGGGTCGCGCATGCGGGAAAACGCTGGTTCGACCGCATGGTGCTGTCGGCGCCGATGATCGATCTGCCGGGCCGCAAGACCTCGTTTCCGGCGCGGGCGCTGTTGCGGGGGCTGCGGCTCGCGGGGCAAGGCGGCCGCTACCTGCCCGGCGGCAGCGATGTGCTGACCGGCTCGGAATCCTTCATCAACAACCCCTTCACCAGCGATCCCGTGCGCTTTGCCCGCAACGCCGCGATCCTGGAAGAAGACCCGACGCTCGGCATCGGCTCGCCGACGGTGGCCTGGGCCGACACCGCGTTCCGCGCGATGCACGGTTTTCGCGCGTCGAACTATCCATCCGAAATCCGCCAGCCGATTTTGATGCTTGCCGCCAGCAGCGACACCATCGTCTCGACCGCGGCGATCGAGGAGTTCGCCTACCATCTGCGCGCCGGCTCGCATCTGGTGATTGCCGGCTCCAGGCACGAGATCCTGCAGGAGCAGGACCGCTACCGCGCGCAATTCTGGGCCGCGTTCGACGCCTTCGTGCCGGGCACGCCGTTGTTCAAGTGAGCGTAGCGTTTTCGAGCGAAGTGGGCACCGGTTCGCGTCAAGAAAACGCGTCAAAAATAGAAAAGCTGCTTCAGCCGGGCGCCCCCAGCCGGTCGGTAATGCGCTTGGGGAACTTGCGGTCGACGAACAGCGTGCGGACATCGGCGACGCTGAGATAACGCGCCTCGCCTTTGCCCTTGCCGAGAATATCGAGCAGGACCGGCCATTCGCCCTGCATCATGATCGGATAGGTCCAGCGCGCCTTGTCGCCATCGCGCTTCAGATTTTCCGCCATGAAGGTCTTGATCTCCGCGGCGTTCAGCCCGCGCTCGGTCCCGCCATCGGGATTGGCGTATTCGCGGCCGAAACCCGCGAAGCGGTCGATCTGCTCCAGATTCACTTGTCCATCCACGTCAAGGATCCGCGAGCCGGCGCCGTGCTTGTCGAGCGGCCCATTGCGCAATTCATCGAGGACGGCGCCGGAAGTTATGCTCCTCAAAGGGTGGCCGTTCGCGATCATCGCAATCCCGTAGGTGAGCACCTTCGCCCGGATCAAGCCCATTCCGGTTTTGCCGCTCGCCAGTCCGATGTCTTCGGTCAACGTGCCGAGCGGCGCGGTATGGCCGCCGACATACCCGTTGGCGACCAGCGCGCGCAGGAACGGGCAGGGGTTATCAGGCGAAACGTCGTGTTGGTTTGGCATGGATCCAAATCCCAAAAGGCAGCGCGTATGAAAAGAAGGATGGGTTCGAAACACGAATTCGGCGGCGGTCTACTACTTCAGGATGCAATCGAGTTTTCGCCGGATTCGGTGCCGTGTCAACCAAGGGCCGGAGCGGCCGCTGCGGAGACGACAATTCGACGCAAAATGACGCTTCAGGAATCCGCGGCAAGCTTTGGCGAGGATTCGACCAGCATCAATCTGGCCGAGGGCAGGCCGGCCTTGGCCAGGCCGTCGCGGTAATGGGCGATATCGTCGGGCTTTTTCCAATGGAAATTGCTCAAATGCCGTTCGACCGTAAAGCTCGGATAATTGTGTTGCAGAACTTCGGCGGCATTGGCGGCTTCCTCGACGCGTCCGAGTTGGGCGAGCGCCGCAGCCCGGATCGCCAGCGCCTGAAGATGATTGGGATTGAGATAGAGCTGCTCGCGCGCCCAGGACAGCGACGCGTCATATTGCCCGACCAGATAATGGCTGAACGCGTTCACGGCGGCCCATTGATAGCGGGGATCGGAGTTGCCGCGCTGGGCTGCCATTGAAATCAGTTCGATCGCCTTGCGGTGTTCGCCGGCGTAGAAATAGCAAAAGCCAAGGACGCCGCGGGCGCCCATGTCGTACGGGTTCAGCCCGACCGCCCGGTTTGCGGCGTCCATGGCGACCTCGTAATGTCCCTCAAGCGCGTGCAGATAGGCGACAATCTGGAAGGCAAAGGACGAGCGCGGATCGAGCCGCACGCTGCTCTCGGCCAGATCCATCGCCGTGGTCCACAATTCGCGCGTGCTCTTGATCCATCCGAACTGGATGCTCTGCATCATGATGGTGGCGAGATAGGCGCGGGCAATCGAAAGCGTCGGATCGAGCGCGATGGCTTCCTTGAACAGGCCGATCGAGGTGTCGAAATCGGCCTTGGTCTGCAGGTAATAATAGGAAAGCCCCTTCAGGAAGCGGTCCCATGCGGTGAGGTCGTTCGATGCGGGCCGCGGCGGGGCGGAGGCCTCGGCGCGGTAGATTTCGGCCGCGATCGCCGCCGACAGGCTGGTGGTGATCTCGTCCTGCATCGCGAACAGGTCGCCCATGTCGCGGTCGTAACGGCCGGTCCATAATTGCTCGCCGTTCTCGGGCGCGATCAGCTCGGCGGTGACGCGAATCTTGCTGCCGGCACGGCGCACCGAGCCCTGGATCAGGTAGCTCGCGTCGATCTCGCGGGCGATCAGGCGGGTGCTCTGGTTCTTGCCTTTGAAGGAGAACGTCGAATTGCGGCTCAGCACCCGGTAGAACGATTGCAGCGACAGTGCGTGGATCAGGTCTTCGGTGAGGCCGTCGGAGAAATATTCGTCGGCGCTCTCGCTCAAATTGGCAAACGGCAGCACGCCGACGATCGCGGTACGGTATTGGGCCGGAAGGTTGGCGGGGTCCTTGGTCTCGCGGGCGCGGTGGTCGGCGCCTTCCGGCTCCCAGGTCCAGACGTTGATCGGTTCCTCGATGTTCTTGAACCGGTAGGGACCGGCATCGACCAGCGGGACGCTGAGGCGCTTACCGGCCTCGCCATAGGCCTTACCCGACACCGTCACGCCGCCGGGGGCGGCCACCGACTCCAGCCGGACGGCGATGTTGACGTCGTCGCCGAACACCTCGTCCTCGTCGGCCATGACGTCACCCATATGGATGCCCATACGGAATTGCATGATGCGGTCGGCCGGCAAATGATGGTTTCGTTCAGCCATCATCATCTGCATCGCGATCGCGGCCTCGATGGCGCCGACGATGCTGGGAAACTCCAGCAGGAAGCCGTCGCCGGTGTTCTTCACCAGGCGGCCGCCATGATTGAGGATGATCGGGTAGATTGCGGTCCGATGGGCCTTGAAGGTGGCATGCGTGCCCGCCTCGTCGGCTCCCATCATGCGGGAATAGCCGGCGACGTCAGCGCAAACGATGGCGGCTAGCCGTCTCTCCATGTCCCCTTAGAACTCCCGCACTTGCATACCACTACGTGGTCGGCCAAGCGATTCGAATGATCATAAAATATGCTGTATCTGGCGGAACGCCGATCCAGAAGTGATAGTAATGCAATCCACTCGGGATAGGCATGCGCTGGCGAAGTGTCGCGAAGGAACTGGTCAAAATCATGGGCGAGATGCTCGGCATAAATGAACTTTGGTTGTTTATCCTCTCGGGGTTACTGCTCAATGTCACCCCGGGGCCGGACACCGCCTATATTATCGGCCGCAGTATCCAGCTGGGCTGGCGCGGCGGGGCGGCGGCTGCGCTCGGCATCAGCTGCGGCTGCCTGGTTCACGTGTTTGGCGCGGCGATCGGCCTGTCGGCGCTGTTGATGACGTCGTCGGCGGCTTTTGCAGTCGTGAAACTGGTTGGTGCTGCCTATCTGCTGTTCACAGGCGTCCAGATGCTGCTGTCGCGTCCGGGTCCGGGTCCGGTGGCCGAGGTGACGGTGCAGAACGACCCCCTCCCGCTGCGCCGGGTGTTCTGGCAGGGGGCCTTGACCAACGCGCTCAATCCCAAGGTGGCGCTCTTTTTCCTGGCGTTCCTGCCACAGTTCGTGGCGGCTGATTCGCCGCACAAGACGACGGCCTTCCTCACCCTGGGCCTGATCTTCATCTTCAACGGCACGCTGTGGTGCTTCGGCGTCGCGGCCTTTGCCGCCAAAGCCGCGTCCCGGATCCGGAACTCGGCGGGAGTGATGGTGTGGATCAACCGCGTGCTCGGCGGAATGTTCGTCTATCTCGGGTTCCGCGTGGCGATGCTGCAGACTCGCTGAATCTGCCTCGTTTGGGTCACAGCGTCTCTAGCCGTGAATTTTGAGGATCGTGCTGCCGGCGAGATAGAGTCCAAGCAGGATCATCGCAATCTGGAACCAACGCCGGAATAGCTCCGGCTCCAGCCGCGAGCGAACCGCCTGTCCGGCATACATGCCGGCGAATGAACACCCCATGGCGACCGCGCCCGGCAGCGCGGTGGCGGCCGTCAGCAGGCCGGCGCTGGTCAGGTTGAAGCTGAGTGCCACCGTCGCGACCGTGAAAAATACGCCGAGCGCCTGGATCAGTTCGTCCTTTTCCATCCCGATCGCCTGCAGGAACGGCACCGAGGGAATGACCTGCACGCCGGTCGCGGCCGAAATTATCCCGGTGATGACGCCGACGATCCCGCCGACCCATTTTTCATTCCTGGGCGCAACGCTGAAACTGAGTTTGGCGAGGCCGATGACGGCATTGAGCGCCAGCAGCAGGCCGAGCGCGATGGTGGTGTATTGCGCATAAGGGCCGGTGAGCGACCCGGCATTAAGCCAGATTCCGGCGGCGGTGCCGATCAATAGCGGCCACAGCCGCCGCATGATATCGCGCAAATAATTCCCGACGAAGGTCTGCCAGATGTTGGTCACGATCGCGGGCACGATGACGATTGCGAGCGCCTGGGCCGCTGGCATCGACACCGCGAGCAGGCCCATCGACACCGTCGGCAGGCCCAGGCCGAGCGCGCCCTTGACGAAACCGGCAAGCAGGAAGGCGCTCGCGATGAGAATGAGCATGGAATCGATCATCTGTTCACATTGACCGATCGGGCGGATCGGCACAATCTGGAGATTACGGAGACAGCATTCGCTTTCGCCGAAGGCAGATACTATTGTTAGCCTCTTTGCGAGGAGCGAAGCGACGAAGCAATCCATCTATCCGTTATGCCGCGAGATGGATTGCTTCGCGGAGCCTGTCATCGGGCGCGCATTCGCGCGACCCGGTGGCTCGCAATGACGGCCTCACGAGGAACCCGCCATGCGCTTCGATCTGGTCGATCTACAGCTCTTTATCGCGGTGGCCGAGACGCGCAGCATCACCAATGGCGCGAACCGCGTCCATCTGGCGTTGGCCTCGGCGAGCGCACGGATCAAGCACCTGGAAGCAGCGCTTGGCGTGTCGCTGCTGACGCGCGGCCGTCGCGGCATCGAATTGACGCCGGCCGGCGAAAGCCTGCTCGATCATGCCCGCATCGTCATGCATAATGTCGAGGCGATGCGTGGCGACCTCGTCGCCTTCTCGCGCGGCGTCAAGGCCACCGTTCGCTTCCTCGCCAATACGTCCGGATTGTCGGAGTATCTGCCGAAGGCGCTGGCCGCGTTCCTCAGCCAGCATCCGCACATCTCGATCGACGTCGAGGAGCGCGAAAGCGGCGACATCGCGCGTGCCATCGCCACCGGCGCCGCCGACCTCGGGCTCGCCGCCGAGCATGCGTTGCCGGACGGCATCGAGCGGATTCCCTACAGCAAAGACCGCCTGGTGCTGGTCACCGCGCGTCAGGATGAACTGGCGAGCCGGCGGCAGGTCGATTTCCGCGAGGTGGTGGAGCGGGATTTCGTCGGCCTGATCACCTCGAGCGCGCTGCACGCCCATGTCACCGGCCACGCCGCGCGGCTGGGGGCGCGTATGAGGTTTCGCGCCCGGCTCAACAATTTCGATGCGATCGGCCAGATGGTCGCCGCCGGCATCGGCGTCGCCGTGATGCCCGAAGTCGCGGCCAAGCGCTGCGCGCGGTCGATGAAGATCAACGTGGTCAGGATCAGGGATCCCTGGGCCAACCGGCGGCTGGCGATCTGCGCCCGCAGCTTCAAATCGCTGCCGAAACCCGCGCAGCAATTGGTAGAACATCTGCGCAAGATGGCACCGCGCTAATTTTTGTTTTTGGAGAAAGAGAATGCTCAGGGTCTGGGGACGCCGCACTTCGTTCAACGTCCAGAAAGTCATGTGGCTGATCGGCGAGCTCGGGCTTGCCCATGAGCACATCGACGCCGGCGGCTCGGCCGGCGGGCTCGATGCACCGGCGTTTCTGGCGATGAACCCGCATGGCCGCGTTCCCGTGATCAGGGACGGCGAGGCGATGATGTGGGAATCGCACGCGGTGCTGCGCTATCTGGCCGCGCGCGACGGCGCCGATCGGTTCTTGTCCGATGATCCGGTCGTGCGTGCTGCCGTCGACGGCTGGATGGACTGGTCGCACACCGCGCTGCAGCCGGATTTCCTCATGGGGGTGTTTTGGGGATTTTACCGGACGCCGGAAGATAAGCGGAACTGGCCGGCGATCAAGTCGGCGCTGGCGCGTTGCGCCAGGGATTTCGAAAAACTCGACCGGCTGCTGGTGGGGCGCAGCTTCCTGCTCGGCGAGACCTTGTCGCTCGCCGACATCACGGCCGGGACGTCGCTCTATCGTTACTTCGAACTGGACATCGAGCGGCCACCATTGCCGCAGGTCGAGCGCTGGTATCGCGGGCTGCAGCAGCGCGACGCGTACCGGACGCACATCATGATCCCGTTCGGGGAACTATTCGGGCGGCTGGATTATTAGAGCATGATCCGGAAAAGTGTGCAGCGGTTTTCCGAAAAGATCATGCTCAAATAAAAAGATAGAGCGGGATGAAATCATCCCGCTCTATCGTGAGACCTTGGCAGACGAGATTCATGTCGCCGTCTCGAGGCCGACATCCTTGCCATATGCAAACGAAAATCCCTCGTCGGCCCATCCCGTCATGCCGCCGATCATCACCTTGACCTTGCGGCCGAGACGGGCGAGCCGCAGCGCGGCGCGATCGGTCCCATTGCAATGCGGCCCGGCGCAATAGACCACAAACAGCGTGTCGACCGGCCATTCGGCCATTCGGGACGCCGTCATCTTGCCGTGTGGCAGATTGATTGCGCCCGGAACATGGGCGGCTTCGTAAAGTTTCGGGCCGCGAACATCGAGAAGGACAAAGTCCGTGAATTCCGCCCGCATCGAATCGTGCACGTCCCAGCAATCCGTTTCGAACGTCAATCGGCGGGAATAGCGTGCTTCGACGTCGGCAGCGGAAGCGGCAGGTATTTCGGTCACATGGCTCATGGTGGGCGACTCCATCGGTTGATGAAATCGAATTTCGCCCACAACGTGGTTGCCCGGAACTGGCTAAAATGACATCCTACGTCAAGATCATGCCAAACTCGCAAATCCCGAAATGTAGCGGACCGCTGGTCGCTGTGCTGGCCTATGACGGCCTCTGCACGTTTGAATTTGGCGTGGCCTTTGAGGTGTTCGGTTTGCCGCGGCCGGAAATGGGCAGCGATTGGTACCGCTACGCCGTTTGCGGCATCGAATCCGGCTCGTTCAAGGCCGCAGGCGGCCTCGTTGTCAGTGCAACCGCGAACCGTGCGGTGCTTCGCAAGGCCGACCTCATCATTGTCCCGGGTTGGCGCGGCATCGACGCTCCTGTTCCCAAATCATTGATTGCCGATCTGGTGCGCGCTCATTCCCGCGGCGCGCGGATCATGTCGCTATGTTCAGGGATCGCCGTCCTCGCAGCGTGCGGGCTTCTGGACCAAAAGCGCGCGACGACGCATTGGCGATACGCCACGTCGATCGGCGTCCGCTTTCCGGGCATTCGCCTTGAACCGGATATGCTTTACGTCGACGAAGGTGACGTGTTGACGGCCGCAGGCAGTGCCGCCGGAATTGACCTGTGTCTGCATGTCGTCCGAAAGGATTTCGGACCGGAGGCCGCCAATAGCGTCGCCCGGCGTCTCGTCGTTCCGCCTCACCGCGAAGGTGGTCAGGCGCAATTCATTCAAAGGCCGGTTGCGCGCGAGCGCGATAACGCGCGCTTGGGACCGATGATCGACTGGTTGAGAGAGCGGCTCGATCAACCCCATTCGATCAAATACATGGCCGCACGCGCTGGAATGAGCCTTCGTACCTTTCAACGCCGCTTCGAGCAGGTCACAGGTTTGCCGCCGGGCGAGTGGCTTATCGCCGAGCGTATTCGTCTGGCCCAAGAGCATCTGGAGCGAGACGCGATCGTCACCCTTGAGGATATCGCCGCCAAATGCGGCTTTGGCTCGGTCGAAACGATGCGACATCACTTCCGACGCCGGGCGGGAACCACCCCCGGAGTCTATCGGAAGCGTTTTTCCCTCGCCGCGCGCCAGCTTGCCGGCTCCACCGTGATCGCCTGATGCTGCGGTTTCGCGTGCCGTTCACTTCGCTATCTCGATGCCCGAATCCTTGATCACCTTCGCCCATTTCCTGGTTTCAGAGTCGATGAAGCCGCGAAAATGTGCCGGGCTATCGCCGGCAACCGTGAGGCCCTGATCGGCGAGTTTCGCCTTGACGCCGGGATCCGCCATCGCCTCGTTGGTGATGCGGTTCAACTCGGCGATGATTTTCTCCGGCGTTCCTCCGGGCGCGATCATGCCGTACCAGTTTTCGATCAGGAGATCGGGCATGCCGACTTCCGCCGTGGTCGGCACGTCGGGCGCGGTCGGCGCACGCTCGCGAGCGCCCAGCGCAATCGGCCGCAGCG